>QKHT01000060.1 GCA_003249935.1 Bacteroidota bacterium | reverse complement strand
TTTCCGGCTTGTGAGAACCCGGCATAAAAAAGGGGTGCCCAATTGGCACCCCCTCCATTATTCCTTTATGAAATGGCTATTTGCTTTGGTGGTTGTGGTTTGGCTTCTTCGCGTTTTGGGATGTGAATACTCAGTAGGCCATTTTCGTATTTTGCCGAAATTTTGCTGCTTTCGACTGTGTTTGGCAGCGAGAACGAGCGGCTAAACGATTGGTAGCTGAATTCTTTACGCGTAAATGTTTCATCATCTTTGGTTTCGTTTTCAATCTTCTTTTCTGAAGAAATCGTGAGCAGGTTGTTTTGAATCTCCACCTTAAAGTCCGATTTGTCAAAACCCGGTGCAGCCATTTCTACCGAATAACCATCGTTCGACTCTTTAATGTTGGTCGATGGTAATGTGGTGTTGGTGTTCGAAAAATTGCGGTTTGCCCAGTCAAAAATATCGTTGTCGAAAAAACGATCGAACAAACCGGGAAACTGGTTAGAAAATCTTACGAGTGACATAATTTATTCCTCCATTTTTTTTGTTAAACAATAATTTTAATTTCGATGGAATGCTTTCAATTTTTGTTCCAAATTGGCATGGATGAATTTTTTTCAGGTTTTAATCTTTGAAACTGTAAAATTGACCGTGTGAACTGTAAGTCTGTCATATTTAGCCGAATGGGTCGTTAAATATTTGGCTTTGGTTAAGCTTTTTACTATTTTGCCGGCCCATTTTTCTTGCTTATTTTTACCGTAAGAAAAATTAAGGGTATCATGGTTCGGCCAAAACAAAAAAACAACCCGCTGCATGGGGTAACGTTGCAGGTAATTGTAGAAACTTTGCAGGCGCATTATGGCTGGGAACAGTTGGCTTACAGAGTTAAAATAAACTGTTTTATCGATAACCCATCGGTAAAGTCGAGCCTTACCTTTTTGCGCAAAACCCCCTGGGCCCGCGAAAAAGTGGAGGCACTATATGTGGCGTTAATGCAATTGCGCGAGGAAGATTAGCTCTACAAACAGG
Organism: Bacteroidota bacterium; assembly: GCA_003249935.1. Lineage (GTDB taxonomy): Bacteria > Bacteroidota > Bacteroidia > Bacteroidales > UBA5342 > SZUA-561. The sequence goes on along the minus strand of QKHT01000060.1, from coordinate 34,625 downwards.
CTTTGCAATGAACGCATGATATTTACAATTGTTGGTTATTGATATAAAATTGAACTTTTATGAGCATGATTCAAAAACAGATAGAGATCGTAACTAAGGTTTTGCACTATTTTAATCTCGAAGCAGAGCACGATAATTTCGATAAAATCCATGATACCATCGAAAAGGATGTGGTATTTAAGGGTACGAACCTATGGATTTTAATGTTTGCAATCATTATTGCTTCGGTGGGTTTAAATGTAAATTCCACAGCTGTAATCATTGGTGCCATGCTTATTTCGCCGCTGATGGGACCAATAAACGGCATTGGCTATAGCTTGGCGACGTACGATTTTTTATTATTACGCAAAGCCATTAAAAATTTTGCCTTTGCTGTGGGGGCAAGTCTAATAGCCTCGTCGCTCTATTTTGCCCTTACACCAATATCTACCGCGCATTCCGAGCTTTTGGCGCGAACCAGCCCAACAATATACGATGTGCTTATAGCCCTGTTTGGTGGTTTGGCCGGTATAGTGGCCATAAGCAGCAAACAAAAAGGCAATGTGATACCCGGAGTGGCTATTGCAACGGCACTTATGCCGCCACTTTGTACAGCGGGCTATGGTTTGGGAACCGGTCAGTTGAATTATTTTTTTGGGGCTTTCTACCTGTTTACCATCAATACCGTTTTTATTGCTTTGTCGACGGTAATGATCTCTAAATTGCTCAATTTTCCAATTCGAACCATAGTTGAGGAGCACCAGAAAACGAAGGTTACCCGTTGGATTTCGGTGGTCATGACCCTTACGCTGGTGCCCAGTATCTATTTTGGTTACCGGCTGGTTCAGCAAGAAAAATTTTCGTTAAATGCATCTAAATTCGTGGATAATGTGAGTGTGGTTGAAGGTAATTTTTTACTTAAAAACGATATTAATGCTGCCAAACGGATTATCACATTAGTTTATGGCGGAGAATCGTTATCCGATAGTCAAAAAGAGGATATTGTGGCAAAAGCTGCCGATTTTTCGATAGAAGATGCTAAAATATTATTCAAACAAGGCCTCTCTTTCGATGCGATGAAGGGTAGAAATGTTGAAATAGAAACCCTTAAAGCCGAAATAGGGCAGTTAAACAGCCGATTATTGTTAAAGCAGGCCGAACTCGACAGCCTGAATAGTGCCAGACTTATAGGTCAGCTTATTTCCAATGAAATTCAGGGGCTTTTCCCAAATGTAATGAGATGTACCATTGCCGATGGGTTTCGTTATGCTTCGGAACGTGAATCAGTGGACAGAATGGTGGTAGTTGTGATAAAAGTTAAGAGCGGAAGCCTTAATGCCGACGAAAAGGCCCGATTGCAAAAGTGGCTTCAATTGAGGCTCAAAACCACATCGCTCAAAGTGTTTGTTGAAAAGCAAAGTTGAACCAACCGGCTATTCATTTGCGAGTTTTTGCCAGATTTTGATTGATTCGGGAAGATGCTCTCCGGGTTTTTTTTCGATGCCAAATGTGTGAATTGCCACCGGGCCTGTATAACCTATGGCTTTAAGTGCATTGGTGAACCGGTGCAAATCGAAAGTGCCTTCACCTAAAGGTTTAATGACATCGCTCCAGGATTTATTGTGGGCATATCTTGTTGCGGTATCGGCACCCGAAATGGATACTAATTTAAGATATGGTGCGGTATTTTGTGCCGCTTCGGTCAGTCGGTTTCCATGGCCTGCGCGCAGTTCGTGGCACAAATGAAACGAAGTAAATACGTTTTTAAGTCCCGCCTCCTTTATCAGTAATACCGAACTTTCCGCATCGCAAAGGTACGTGTTGTCGTGCGGGTAAAGCACCAGTGTAATATTTCTATCTTTGGCGTATTGAGCCATTTCGGTGAGTTTTAGAATTGCGGTTTCACGCGGTACCGAATCGAGGAAGATGATCCAAAGCATGGCCCCTTTATTGGTGATGCAATCGGCGACGGTTTTCCATACTTTTTGTTCTGCGCTGTCGGCATAAAACGAATAGGGTACATATACCGCTGTAACCGGCAATACCGAACGGTTGGCTACGTACTGCTTCAGTAGCGGAATCTGTGCCGGTTTTCGAATGCCAAAAGTAATACCATCGAACCCCAAACTGTCTAAGTATTGCAGGCGTTCAATCACTGTTTTTTTTGTTAATCCAAAGTCGTAGGCAATGAGTTTATTTCTATCGCCTGCAATGCTGTTGATGTGAATGATTACCGCAACGATAAGCGTTGAAATTGATTTTTTTGAGATTTTGAATGCGTACATAAGATGTGTTGTCATTGATTTCTGATAGTGTAATTCATAATCAACTTAAATTGTTTTGTGATGAGTGGTTTTTATTGCTTTTGTAGTGAATTTTTGGGTAAAATTCGTTAAGTTTGAGTTAGAAGATTTTTTAGAAGCGATAGAAAGTCGGTCAGAGTCAAAAGATTTCAAACTTTATAATGATGCCGGAACTATTTTTTCATCCACAGGATTTCGCTTTTGAAGATTTTTTTGAATTAGATCATCTTCAGCGTTTGCAAGATTTATTTGCAACCGCACATGCTGTGGCGTGTATCATCACTCATCCCGATGGAAAACCAATAACAAAACCGAGTAATCCTTGCAGATTTTTTGAAGAAGTTATTCTAAAAACCGAAGCTGGACGGGCAAATTGTCTGTTCTCGGGTTTGGCCGTTGATTGGCAATTATCTGAAGATAAATTACCGCCGTGTTTGCATTGTGGCCTTTTGTGTAACAGTGTAAAGATTATAGCGGGCGACATTCACCTGGCAAATTGGGTTGTTGGTGAGTTAAAAACCGAAACGACAGACGAAACGCGCTTGTTGAATAATGCCGACCAAGTAGGTGTAGATCGAAAACAATGTGCAGATGCTTTGTCCGAAGTGCATTGGTTGCCATCAAAACCATTCGAAAAAGTGGTAGAATTACTGAAAGCTTTTGTAAATGAACTATCAGAAAAAGCGTCTGCTCAATTGTTGTTTGAAAAACAGCAGGCGGAATTAAAGCGTACTCAACATTTACTGCGCAGTGGTGAACAACGTTTTAGCGGATTGTTCGACACTGTCCCTGTGGGGTATCAATCGCTGGATGTAAACGGCAATATTATCGATGTGAATTTTGAGTGGCTCCGATTATTGGGGTACAACAGAGCAGCCGTAACCGGCAAATGGTTCGGTGAATATGTATCGCCGGAGTTTCAATTGCAGTTCCGGAATTACTTTTCGGCACTAAAGGCAAATGGCGAGTCGCATTGCGAGGTTCAACTTGTAAAAAAAACGGGTGAAGTGGTATATATGTCTATTGAAGGCCGAGTTGCCAATAATGAGGATGGTGAATTTTTGTATGCGAACTGTATTCTTAACGATATTACCGAAAGCATACGTGCAAAGGATAAACTCAAAAGAAGTGAAACCTATTTTCGTAGTATTTTTGAACACTCGGCCGTAGGCATTTCTATTACCCGGTTAGACGGTTCTCTTCGGTCCAATAAGGCGTTTTGCGAAATTCTGGGTTATTCGGAAGATGAACTGACCGGATTAAACTGGCGAACCATAACGCACCCCGACGATGTGGCATTGAACGAACAATATGTGCAGCAAATATTGGTGGGCGAGATAGAATCGGCCCGATGGGAAAAAAGATACATTCATAAAAACGGGGAAATAATTTGGGTCGATATCTCCACGGTTTTACAACGCGATGAGCATTGGAAACCTGAATATTTTATTACCACTATTTTTGATATTAACGATAGAAAAAATAGTTTAACAGAATTAAATCGCATAAGTAAGCACTATCAGTCTATTATAGAGAAGGCCCCTGATGGTATTGTACTATTAGACGAACACGGAATTTTTAAATACATAAGCCCGTCGGCACAGCGTATTTTTGGTTATTCGTCCGACGAAGCAGTGGGCGTAGATCCTGCTACGCTAACCCATCCCGATGATCTGGAAATGGTTTTGGTTGCATTGGGCCAATTGATGGTTAATGCCGACTATACCCCGACTTTGCAGTATCGGTTCAGACATAAAAACGGGCATTATTATTGGGTTGAAAGTACGTTTAGTAATTTGCTTGGCGACGAGAGCGTAGGGGCCATTGTAATTAATTTCAGAGATATTACAGATAAAAAGAAAGCGGAGGAAGCCTTGGCCGAAAATGAGGAACGTTTCTCTAAGGCGTTCAAAACTTCGCCTTATGCCATTACTATTACCAATATTTATGATAGTAAATTTCTTGAATTTAATGATGCTTTTTTACGTATTACCGGCTACTCAAGAGAAGAGGTTTTAAATGGTTCATCTTTTGGGTTGAACCTCTGGGTTGATGAATCGGATAGAAATGATGTGGTAAAATGTTTGTTAAGAGGCGAAGAAGTTATCGGTCGGGAATATCATTTCAGAAAGAAAGATGGCGGCATCGCAATATGCATTTTTTCTGCAACAATACTCTATCTGTCGCATGAACCTTATATCTTGTCGAGTATTAATGATATAAGCGATAAAAAACAAGCGGAGCATGCATTGAATAAGAAAAACGAGGAATATGAAGCTTTAAACGAGGAGCTAATTAAATCAAATAGAAATTTGTTGTTGGCATTAGATAAAGCACAGGAAAGCGAGCGATTGAAGTCGGCTTTTTTGGCTAATATGAGTCACGAAATTCGTACGCCAATGAATGGTGTTCTGGGGTTTGCAAGTTTGCTGAAGGAACCGCAACTTACAGGCGAAGAGCAACAGACCTATATTGGTATTATTGAAAAGAGCGGTGAACGGATGCTGAATATTATTAACGATATCATAAGCATTTCTAAAGTCGATGCCGGGCAGATGGATGTGTTGGCCGAAGAGACAAATATTCCGGAACTTCTGAGTTTTATTTACGCATTTTTTAAACCCGAAGCGATAAACTTAGGCTTGGATATCCGGTTGAGTTGCAGTGAAAATGAACTGTTATCGCATATTGTTACCGATCGCGAAAAGCTGTATGCTGTGCTTACCAATCTGGTAAAAAACGCACTTAAATTTACCCGGGAGGGGTATATCGAAATAGGATGTAACTTAAATATGCAGGAAGGTAATGTTCATTTTTTTGTGAAAGATACAGGAGTAGGTATTCCGGCCGATCAAAAGCAATTGATTTTCGAGCGGTTCAGGCAGGGTAGCGATTTGCTAATGCGAAACAATGAAGGGGCCGGACTTGGATTGTCGATTTCGAAAGCCTATGTCGCGTTACTTGGCGGCACAATGTGGGTGGAAAGTGAAATGGGCGCGGGCTCGACCTTCTTTTTTTCAATTCCTTACAAAACCTAAGTCGTTGGTTCAGCCAAAAATGCAATACACAGATAGATGAGAAAAAAGCAGCCGGAAAATCCTGTTTTCCGGCTGCTTTTTGTTATTTGTTTACTGTTTTGTTTTTAAAACTCGAAATGCCGATTAGTTGACCTACCTCGTTATCGAAACTAATTTCTACACTGTCGCCAACACTGGTAATTGGCAAATCATTAGATATTTGGGTTGAGCCGATAAAGATGTTTTTCGATTCTTTTACGGTAAGATAGTAAAAGCTGTTGCCGTTTTTAATATCGCTGTTTATACGGGTAATTACCGAGTTAAGTACGGTTTTTTCGGCAATACTTTTGGCGTCTATTTTGTTTCCGGCCATGTTAAATGCATTTTTGTAGGCCATTAAGGTTTCCTGCAATGAGTTTCCAACGCCTACAATGGTGTAATCTTCGATAGCCACCATGGCATACATTTTAACCAATCCGCCTTTGTCCTTTAATGTCATAATGTAAGTGGGAATGTTGTTGATGTTGTATGGAATGGGCATCGAAGCCGAATAGCCTTTTTCCTGAACCTTACCAACCGCCGATTTTTGCGCTGCAAATTCAGTGGCGCCGCTTTGTCGGTACCATACGGCCTTTTTGGTTCGGGTGTCTATCAGTACAAATCCCACAGTCGATTCGTCGGCACCTACCGATGTAAGGCCGGTGTACCAGTATGCTTTGTTATCTTCACCATACACCATGGTAAGGCCTTCGGTGGTTTGTAGTTTTTCTTCGTTCGAAAAATTCCAGTAACCTTTAACGTATTTACCCCAGTCATCTAACTGTTTTTGAATAAATGGCTCCGGTTGAATTCTGTCGATCCATGCCGGGGCCTGATTTATGGCGTATTCTGTAATTTTGCCCGAACCGGCCTCAACCACAACTACTGCCACTGCATCGTCGCCACTAAAGCCCACTCTTTTTTTGTATTTGGTTATAACCCAGTAAGGCATGCCTTGGTCATCTATTTCGAATGTGTAATCGGTGAGCCCGGCGGTCATATAGCCATTAAAATAGACATGGCGTTCCAAATTGTCCTGAAAAAATGCATCGGGTTGGTATTTTATACGAATTGGTTTTCCTTGTACTTCCTGTACGAGTTTTACGTCGCGCTCGTTAGTGGCGTTCACCATCACATAGCCGTTGGTGCCCGCGCTGTTTTTTTGCCACTTAAAAAATCCGGAATGAACCAAAGGGGCCACCCAGTACAAGCCGTCTTTTACCCGTTGTATCGAAAAATCGCCCAACACCACCTGGCTACCCAATGCGGGTTGTGCACCAAGAACTTTGTCGCCCAATAGGTAAGCCAACGGCCGGTCCACCACACGTATCTTTTCTATGGAGATTGGGGTAAGCTGTTGCGAAAAGTTTTCGCCGGTTTCAATTTTTCCAATTAAGTTACGGTATGCCTGGTTTCGTAATAGTGGCCAGGATGTAACTGCCGGAATTATAAATATGTAAATCAGGAGTAGTATAATTATTGCAATTGGCAACTTAGGCAGCTTTTTTGAAATAATGGCTTTGTTGGTTTTTTGGTCGAATTTAATGGCATCAGTGCTATTTATAAGCATCCAGCCGGCTGCGAGTACGACTATAATAGCTGCAAATCCGATAAAACCATAATTTATTACCGGCATGTTGGCATAAATAAGCGCAAACCCGATAACGGCAAGTATTACAATGTTCTTAAACTGTTTCATAATAGCATCTTTGTTTTTCAATGTGTTGTGTTTTTTAATTGTAGTACACTATACGTGTTTTAAGTGTTTTTGTTTCGGGTTGAACCGTTTGTATTCTGTTTCAATGAATAATGTATTTAAACAAACGATTGTTTTAAAAGTATGTATTTTAGCTGATTAGATGCCAAATGTTAAATATGGAAGGTTGATAACTAATTATTTAATAAAAGAACAAACGTTTGCGTAAATGTTGTATATTTGTATCGTTTTAGATATAAAATAAGGTGGCAAGAGAAAAACAGGTAACTATAACAGATATTGCACGCAGCTTAAATACAACTGTATCAACAGTGTCGCGGGCATTGAGCAATCATCCGTCGATAGGTGTCGAAATGAAGAAAAAGGTAGAAGAAGCAGCCCGTAAACTTAACTACCGGCCCAATGTGTTGGCTGCAAATTTGCGCCGGGGCAATACCAAAACAATTGGTATGATTGTGCCACTTATTAATCGTCATTTTTTTGCCAATGTTATTGCCGGAGTCGATGAGGTACTCCATCGCGAAGGCTATAATTTACTGATCTGTCAAACGTCCGAATCGCTCCAACGTGAAAAAGAGGTCATCGAAAACCTTATTCAGAACCGTATCGAAGGCATTGTAATGTCGCTCAGCAAAGAATCTTTTGTGTCGAACCATATAAAAAAGGTGCTGGATTATGGTATTCCATTGGTTCAATTCGACCGTGTTTCGGCCGATTTGGATGTAAATAAGGTAGTAAACGATAATTTTAATGGTTCCTATGGTGCTGTATCGCACCTTATTGAGCAGGGATGCCGACGAATTGCCCATTTTGGGGGCATGTTTCCAATTAATATTTACAGCGAACGTTTAAGAGGTTACAAACAGGCCTTGGCCGATAGCGGGTTAAATTTTGATAATTCTCTGATTTTCGAAAATGTACTTACACAGGAGGATGGCTATGCGCTTACCATTAACCTTCTTCAAAGCGATAGCTGCCCCGATGGCCTGTTTTCGGCCTCCGATATGTCGGCTTTGGGCGCGCTGCTTGCTGTAAATAAATATGGTTCGACCTTAAAAAAGCACCTAAGAATTGCCGGATATGCCAATGAGCCATTTACCGAATTTACCTGTCCTTCACTAACCTCTGTGGAGCAACATAGCGTAGAAATGGGGCGTGCAGCCGCTACCATGTTGCTCGACGAAATTAACCATAGTTCGGCCGAAAGAATACATAAAACTGTAACAATACCCGCACAACTTTTTATACGAAATTCTTCTTTAAAATAGTAAAAATGGATTGTAAAACATTGTATGCTGTACATCCCGACGATTTCTCGGGATATAATACACAAAGGATACGCGATAATTTTCTCGTATCTCACATTTTTGTTGAAAATGAAATTACCTACAACTACTCATTCTACGATCGTTATATGGTTGGTGGTGTATTGCCGGTTGCAAAATCAGTGAAACTCGAAACAATCGACGAGCTTAAAGCCACATTTTTTCTCGAACGCCGCGAATTGGGCATTGTGAATGTGGGCGGAACCGGTACTGTGGTAGCCGATGGCGTAACCTATGAACTTAGTTACAAAGAAGCACTTTATCTTGGACGTGGCGTTAAAGAGGTGGTTTTTAAATCCCACGATGCAAAATGCCCGGCTAAGTTTTATTATAATTCGGCACCGGCGCATAAAACATATCCTAACAAACTTATAACTAAAGCCATTGCCGAAATTGCGGAGTTAGGTTCAGTCGAAACATGTAATGCACGTACTATTAATAAACTTATTGTAGGCTCGGTTGTAGAAACTTGCCAGTTGCAAATGGGCCTCACCGAACTTAAAACAGGCAGTGTATGGAATACGATGCCGTCGCATACACACGACCGGCGTATGGAAGCTTACTTCTATTTCGAAGTGCCTGAAGGGCAGGCTGTGTGCCACTTTATGGGCCAACCGCAAGAAACCCGCCATATCTTTATGCAAAATGAAGAAGCTGTAATTTCGCCATCATGGAGTATTCATAGTGGTGCGGGCACATCCAATTACTCTTTTGTGTGGGGTATGGCTGGCGAAAACCTCGACTACAGCGATATGGATATGGTTCAACCCGATGGCTTGAAATAAGGTGTGTTTTATTAGAATTTTTCAATTATTGGTATTATAAATTTTTAAGTAAAAATGAACGATTTATTTGATTTAAGTGGTAAAGTGGCTCTGGTAACCGGAGGAACTCATGGTATTGGTATGGCTTGTGGAAAAGCTTTGGCAAAAGCTGGCGCAAAGTTGTGTGTAAACGATATCGACGATGCAAAACTTGCGTCGTGTAAGGCCGAATACGCCAAGGATGGTATTGATGTTTTTACCATCAACTTTAACGTTTGCAGCGAAGAGGATGTGGATCGCGGTGTATCTGTTATCGAAAAAGAGGTAGGCCCAATCGATATTTTAGTAAACAATGCAGGTATTATTAAACGTATTCCTATTTTGGATATGCCAATGTCCGATTTTCGCCAGGTCATTGATGTTGACCTTGTTGCTCCGCTTATCGTAGCTAAGCGTATCGCTCCCGGAATGATTGCTCGTCGTCAGGGTAAAATTATTAACATGTGTTCGATGATGAGCGTTTACGGTCGTCAGAATGTGTCGGCTTATGCTTCGGCTAAAGGTGGCTTGAAACTTTTAACGGCTAACATGTGCTGCGAGTGGGCCAAATACAATGTGCAGATTAACGGTATTGGTCCCGGTTATATTGCAACCGAACAAACTGCGCCAATCCGCGTAGGTGGTCACCCTTTCAACGACTTGGTAATGACCCGTACGCCTGCCGGCCGTTGGGGCGAACCTGAGGATGTGGGTAATGCAAGTCTTTTCCTCGCGTCTAAAGCTGCCGATTTTGTAAACGGTCAGGTATTATACGTAGATGGTGGTATTTTGGCTAACTTCGGTTATGTAAAAGGCGAAAACGAAATCGCTTAAAACAATGTATAAAAAACTATTTTTAATAGTTGGTTTAACCTGTGCTGCACTATTTACTGGTGCAGCCCGGGTTATTGTTGTTAATCCGGTAAATGTGGCACGTGTCGATGAGCCGGTGATACTTAGCCAAAAATATTTGTTGAAGAAATATGGCGAATTGAAGCAAAACGAAGTTTTTGTGCCCTTTAATTCGTCGGGAGTTGTGTTGCCATTTCAGTGTGACGATTTAAACGGCGATGGTGTGTGCGATGAGCTTTTCTTTTTGGTTGATATGCAAGCAAACGAAAAACTTACCGTACAAATTAAAAAAGTCGATAAAAAAACGCTGCCTTCTTTTACTGTGCGAACCAATTTACGCTTAGGCTATAAACATTGGCAGGGTTCCGGAATGACGGTTACGGAGGCCGATGCCGGTGACCGAATTAGTGGTTTCGATACTAATGTGTCGCAAAAGGTGATGCAATTCGAAGGGCCGGGCTGGGAAAACGACAAAGTTGCGTTTCGTAACTATTTCGACCAACGTAATGGAATGGATATTTTTGGTAAGGTCACCGATAAAATGGTCATGGATAGTGTCGTTGGTATTAAAGGTACTTATCACGTAATGGGTTGGTGGGGAATGGATATTCTTAAAGTGAACAACTCATTGGGTGCCGGTGCTATTGCACTGTATTACAATGGTAAATACTACCGTGTAAATGGTGGAAAGAGCACATATAAAAAAATTATTGAAGGACCGCTGCGTTCGGTATTCGATTTAAACTTTCAGGGGGTTGATGTAGACGGGCATCAATTGAATATCAATCACCGCATCTCAATCGAAGCTGGTAAATTTTACTACAATAATCAAATTACGGTTCAACCCGAAAAAGGAATGGATATTCTGGTTGGTTTTGCCGATTTGCATAAGGTTAAGGCGGAATTGTACCAGACCAAAAAATCAGACTTTTCGTTTGCCTATGGTATTCAGTCGTATTCGGATGAACCGCTGGGTTTTGGGGTATTGATTGCAAAAAAGTATAAATCGGCTATTTACGACCTCGATAATCATGAACTTGGACTCGATAACGCCTTAGTAACCCAATCGCATATTGTACGACCAACCAAGCCATGTGGCGGCGGGGTTCAATACCGGTTTTATGCTTGTTGGGAAAAGACAGATACCGCATTTGTAAATAAGGATAAAATGGCTGCTTTCCTTCATAAGGAACAGCTTTTGTTTGATAATCCTGTGAAGGTAAAGTTGTAAAACGAAATCGTTAGCAGGAATTAAAAAGTCCGGTTAAAATGTGCTCGCATTTTAAACCGGACTTTTTTTTGTGAATGGATTACTTTTTAATTCTGGCTAACACAAAGCTTCGAATAAATACGATGAGTGCAAAAAGCGAAGTTGCCATCATTATCCCCACACGAATCATTGCGGCATTGTCGGCACGCGATAGTGCACCGCTGAGTGGTTTAAACAACGATACGAAAAGGATCAGCGTAAGCCCGACTGCAATGTGGGCCGCTACCTTCCTGCCGGGTTTGAACCACGGTGTAATAGCCAAAAGTAATGCACCAATGCCTACCGGAATGAGTGCTGTGGGCGATGGCGAATGGCTGGTTAAATAGGCATACAGTCCCAGGCCTACCAACGTGGCGGCATTAATAATATTTGCTTGCGATGGTTTCATTGTTGTAGTCGATTAATTGATAAACATTTTTGATAATAACAACATCATTGTATGGTTTAATGTTGCTGTAATTTGTTGTGTAGTTGGTACTGTGTTTGTAAATATCAGATTATTAACGTGTTATTTATTTCTTAATAATCACTAAAACGGTTCATAATTATATAAAGAAATTTTTCCGTATTTTAAATTTGTCTATTTTTGTAACTGTGAAAATCGAAAGATCAGATAATTAATTTATAATATCCGTACGATTATGAAAGTAACAGTTGTAGGAGCCGGAAACGTTGGCGCAACATGCGCAGATGTATTGGCTTACAAAGAAATTTGCAATGAAGTAGTATTAGTAGACATTAAAGAAGGTTATGCCGAAGGTAAAGCTTTGGATATCGCTCAAAAAGCGCCAATCGATCTTTATGATACCTTAATGGTTGGTAGCACTGGCGATTACAGCAAAACGGCCAATTCAGATGTAGTGGTTATTACTTCAGGTTTGCCACGCAAACCGGGCATGAGCCGCGATGACCTTATTGGTACAAACGCCAACATCGTAAAATCGGTAACCGAAAATGTAGTAAAATATTCGCCTAACGCAATTATTATTATTGTATCAAACCCATTGGATGTAATGACGTATCAAGCGCACATTACGTCTAAATTTCCACGTACTCGGGTAATTGGTATGGCTGGTATTTTGGATACTGCCCGTTACCGTTGTTTCCTTGCTGCCGAACTCGGCGTTTCTGTAAAGGAAATTCAGGCTGTATTGCTTGGCGGTCATGGCGATACCATGGTTCCACTGCCCCGTTACACCACAGTAGCTGGTATTCCGGTAACCGAACTTATCGATGCCGACAAACTCAACGCTATTGTTGAACGTACCAAAACCGGTGGCGGCGAGTTGGTAAAACTTATGGGTACTTCGGCCTGGTATGCACCCGGTTCGGCTGCTGCTCAAATGGTCGAAGCTATTGTTAAAGATCAGAAACGTGTTTTCCCGGTTTGCATGCAGCTCGATGGCGAATATGGCATCAAAAACTGCTACCTCGGTGTACCGGTCATTCTTGGCAAAAATGGCGTTGAAAAAGTAATCGAACTTCAACTCAACGACGAAGAAATGGCACTTCTCAAAACTTCAGAAGGTCATGTTCGCGAAGTAATGAACGTACTCGAAAAAATGTAATTCAATAAAAATTACAATATTAAAGTCCCCATCCTTAATCGGTTGGGGGCTTTTTTGTTTTTGGCTGAACCGAAACCACACAAGAGGCTCAATTGGTATTAAAAACCCGAACATTGTGGCCGTTTTACTTGTTTGCAATGTATGAACAGCAATTATAAAAACCGGTTATCTCATGCCGTAAGTCCGTATCTACGGCAACATGCCTCCAATCCGGTCAATTGGTACGAGTGGGGTCCGGAAGCTTTAAAAAGAGCAACATTCGAAAACAAACCGCTTATCGTAAGTATTGGCTATGCGGCTTGCCATTGGTGTCATGTCATGGCGCACGAATCGTTCAGCAATACCGAAGTGGCCGATTATATGAATGCCCATTTTATCAATATAAAAATCGACCGCGAAGAGCGGCCCGATATCGATCAGGTGTATATGGATGCGGTTCATCTCACCGGCGGGCAAGGCGGTTGGCCGCTCAACGCCATAACCATGCCCGATGGGAAACCGTTTTTTGTAGGAACCTATTTCCAACCGGCGCAATGGTTGGCTTTGCTGCAAAAGGTTGTGGCATTATACCAAAACGATTTTCAACGCGTTCAACAAATTTCTGAGAATATTGCCCAGGGCATCAGAAATGCCGGCCTCATAGCTTCATCGCCCGAATCCAAAGATTTTGAATATAAAAAAGTATGCAATCAGTTGGCCAACGAGATGCTGAAGATGGTTGATTTCGATAAAGGTGGTTTTGCCGGAGTGCCTAAGTTTATGATGCCGGTGGCTTGGAATTTTCTGCTCAATTACTACAATCCCCAGGCCCCCGATGCTGTCACGCAATCGGTCGAAACAACGTTAATAGCCATGGCTCGTGGTGGTTTGTACGATCAAATTGGCGGTGGTTTTGCGCGGTATTCTACCGATGTCAACTGGCATGTGCCCCATTTCGAAAAAATGTTGTACGATAATGCCCAACTCATTAGTCTTTATGCCCGTACTTATTCAATTAGTAAAAACGAGTTTCTGAGGCTTAAAACCGTAGAAACTATTGCTTTCTGCGAGCGCGAATTGAGTAATGCCGAAAATGGTTTTTATGCATCGATTGATGCTGACAGCGAAGGCGTTGAGGGTAAATTCTATGTTTGGACAAAAGCCGAATTGTGGGGTTTATTGGGTGAACCACTTGCGGGAATGGTGTGCGATTTCTATAATGTTTCAGCCGAAGGTAACTGGGAGTTTGGGCAAAATATTCTGGTCGAAACAGTCGACGTGCCTTCTTTGGCTGCAAAATATAATGTGTCTACAGATGTTTTCGTTGAAGCCATCAACGCAGCCCGTTCCAAAATGCTTGCGTTACGCAATTTGCGGGTTCACCCCGAAACCGACGATAAAATCATTACGGCCTGGAATGGATTAATGATCGCAGCCTATGTCGATGCTTATCTGGCATTTAACAATGCGGCTTATCTTGGTTCAGCCAAAAAATTGGCCGATTTTGTATTGGAACAATTAGTTGATGACGATGGCCGTTTAATGCGTTGTTTTCGGGATGGTACCGTTTCTTCTTCGGCATTTCTCGACGATTATGCTTGCCTGATCAAAGGGTTACTTGCTGTTTATGAGGCTTGTTTCGATACGCGTTATCTTGGAGAGGCGCGAAGATTGATTGAAATTGTAAAGCGCGAATTTGCCGATGAGTTTTCGCCGCTGTTTTACTATACTTCTACCCGTGCCGAGGAGCTTTTTGCCCGTAAAAAGGAGGTTTCGGACCATGTAATTCCGTCCTCCAACTCGGTATTGGCCATGGCATTATATCGCATTGGGCTTATCGAAGATCGATTTGAAGATGTGGCCTTAGCCAAACAAATGTTTGGGGTGGTTGCTTCCGAAATTGCCGGCGGAGGGCCCTACTATGCGAATTGGGCCGGTCTGGGTTTTGCATTGATGCAGGGCGAAACAGTGGTAACGTTTTCCGGCGGCGATAATTATACCGAAAATCGTATGGCATTGGGCTCAAAGGCATTTGCTGTTTTCAGAGCCGGCATGGCCGATATTCCTCAGATTGAAGTATGTCGCTTCGGAACCTGTGCTTTACCGGTTCAAACCATAACCGATGCAGAAGCGTTGCTGAACGTTGCGTACGAATAACTATCGTCGCTTTGGCTTTATTATCAACAGTTTTCTTTTGGGGTGAACCGGTTGCTGAGGTTGTTGAGGTTTTTCGCCATCGTTGGTGTCTTTTGTTTTTTTACTGCCGGCATATAGTTCGTATTTCATAAGCCTGCATTCGAGAGGGCCGTTAAATAGTCTGATTTTTTTCGATGGCTTTAGTCCGAAATGTTTTAACGCATCGTAGCTCGAACTGATAATCCAGGCATCGCAACCCATATAAAAGTGTTTAAGCCGTGTGCCTATTTCGTTGTAAAAGGTGCCGATTTCTTCTATTTGCAACCGTTCGCCATAGGGTGGGTTCATCATCACAATGCCTTGTCCGCTTTCGTGGGTCGAACTAAAAAAGTCGCATTGTTCGAACGAGATTTGTGCATCGACCCCGGCTCGTTTGGCATTGGCTTGGGCTATATTTACTGCTTTGGGGTCGATGTCTTTACCAAAAATTCTTGCAGTCGAATGTATCATCTTATTTTCGGCTTCTGTTTTTATGCTGTTCCAAAGGCCATAGTCGAAGTCGCACCATGTTTCGAACCCAAAAAATCTGTTTTTGCCCGGTGGAATGTTGCCGGCAATAAGTGCTGCCTCAATAGGTATGGTGCCGGAGCCGCACATCGCATCGATAAAATCGCTTTGCCGGTTCCACCCCGAAAGCAGAATCATGCCGGCAGCCAGTATTTCGCTAATGGGTGCTTCGGTTTGCTCCAGCCTGTAGTTGCGTTTGCCAAGTGATGAACCCGAACTGTCGAGCGAAACTGCCACGGTGGTATGATGGATGTGAATGTTAATCCGCACATCCGGATCTTCGACATCGATCGAGGGGCGCTGGTTGAATTTCTCGCGAAACTGATCGGCAATGGCATCTTTCGATTTTAGTGCCACAAATTTCGAATGGGTAAATATTTCGCCACTGGTGGTGCCATCTATGGCAAAAGTCTTGGTGCAATCGAAATATTGCGACCAGTCGATGAGTTTGATATTATCGTAGAGTTGCTGTTCGTTGTTGGCAATAAAGGTATCAATGGGTTTGAGTACTTTAATGGCCGTACGTAGTAGCAGATTACTTTTGTATAAAATGGCCTGATTTCCTCTAAATGCTACAGCCCGTATTAAAACCTCTATCTCTGTTCCGCCAATAGCTCGAATCTCTTCGGCGAGTACCTCTTCGAGTCCGAAAAGGGTAGTGGCTACTATTTTAAAAATTTGCAATGTGTGTTGTTTTATGGTTGAACCAGTGGATTCGGGGTCAAAAGTACGTCTTTTCCGGCAATACGCAAATAGCACTCAAAAGTGGAAAATGGCTTATCCTGAACAATCCTTTAACCGTATAGCCGCTGATGAAAAATTCCTTAAATGGTTCAGTCAAAAGCCATAACTAATTTTAATATTGCAATTAATTGAAAATAAATTATTTATAATAGCAAAATATGTTTACCTTTGTGTCAGTAAATTAATTTCATTTTATGAACAACGGAACAGTAAAATTCTTTAACGAGTCGAAAGGATTCGGATTCATTAAAGATGCGAACTCAACGAAAGAGTATTTTGTGCACGTAACCGGTTTGGTAGATACTATCAAAGAGAACGACGAAGTAACTTTCGATTTGAAAGAAGGAAACAAAGGATTAAATGCAGTAAATGTTAAACTAGCTTAGTTTATCTATTATATAACATTTAAAGATTTCGGGTCCCGCCAAAAGCGGGACTTTTTTTGTTTAAATAATTCAGTTTCATTATTTTTAGGGATGTATTTAAAAAATGGCATGCATTAACTTTGTGCCATTGATTTATTGGTTATGTAATGCTTTTTATCCGATTATTGGTTTCTTTCGTCTTTTTGGTTCAGTTTTGGGCTGCATGTGGAGCGCAAGGGGTTCAACCCAAGGAAAAGGCCGTGCTTTCCAGCGTTTTATATACCGGAGATGTTGTGAGCAATTTGTCCGGTGGTATTAAAACCGGCAGTGTGTATTTGGGCATGGCCGGGTTAACAATCGATGTTGATTTGGGAAAGTGCAGCCTTTGGCGTGGTGGCAGATTTTTTATTTATGGTGCTAATATTCATGGCAAGTCGCCGTCGGATTTACTTGTTGGCGACCATCAGATGCTCTCGAATATTGATGGCGGAAACCATACTTATTTTCAGGAGTTGTGGCTCAGTCAAACATTTGGCCGAATGGAATTTACAGCAGGGTTACAGGATTTAAATGTAGAATTTGCAAATTCGGATTTTGCGGTTGTTTTTATGAATAGCTCCTTTGGTATATTGCCCATAATTTCCAATAATTTCTCTGCCCCAATCTTTCCACTTACAACTTTTGGCGTTACTGCAAAATGGCAAGTCAGTGAGTCGTTTAGTCTGTTGGGTGCACTTTACGATGGCAGTCCCACCGATTTCGATTATAATCCGTATAACATAAAATGGCACTTGGGTAAAGGCGATGGTTTGTTGGCAATTACCGAGGCGCAATGGCATAATGGTATTACGAGATTGAAAGGAAACTATAAAATTGGCTTCTATTCACATAATCATATGTTGGATTATGCTTTAAAAAGAAGTTTACCCGATTCACTACAAAGTGTTTTAACAGGTTTTTATGGCTATTTCGATCAGAATGTTTGGCAGCAAAACAGCAGGTCATTGGGCTTATTTTTGCAAATAGGTTATAGTCCGTCGGCACAAAGTACAAATAATTACTATCTGGGTTTAGGGCTGAACCTCAAAGGTGTATTTTTAGAAAACGGAACCGATGTTTTTGGTGTTGCATTGGCACACGAGCATCTCAAAACTCAGGCCCGAAGCGAGTCGATTGTCGAAATGTTTTATCGGTATAATGCCAAAAAACACTATTATGTACAACCCGATTTGCAATATATTATCAATCCCTCGGGAACCGGTTCAGTACAACGAAATGCATTGGTTGCCAGCTTTAGATTTGGATTAACATTTTAATACCCCTTGTCTACCCCCGGAATTGAAATGCCGGCAATATTGCGGTATAAATCCAATGCATACACATCTGTCATACCCGAAATAAAGTCGAGTACATTTCTTATTTTATTGTATATCGTGCCGGTTTCTACCTCGTATTGTTGCGGAATTCGGGGCAAAAGTTGTTTTGAATAAGTTTTTTCCGGAAAAAGTACGGCCTCGCAAAATACATCGAGCAAGGTTGAGAGTATTTTATAACCTGCAATTTCAATTTCCACAACCTCGGCCGAACGATAGATCCGCTGTACGGCCAGTTTACTACATGCTTTGTATGCATTGCCTGCATTGCCTTTTACATTTTTCATGAGCGAACCTTCGAAAGTGCCTGCAAGAATCTTGTCTTTGTTTTCGATAAATACTTTGGTGCATTCGCCAATGAGTAAGCCAATAACCGTGGCTCGCAGATATGCTATTTGTTCGTTAGTGTCCGAAACCCTGCGGGCAATTGCTTTGATGCGTTCTAATTTTGTGCGGTTTTCTTCTTCCCAAAAGGCATAAAAGAGCGATTCTGTTTCGGTCGTACTCAATATGCCGAGTTTGTGGGCATCTTCAATGTCCATAATTTGGTAGCAGATATCGTCGGCAGCTTCTACAATATAAACCAGTGGATGGCGGTGGTAGCGAAGTGTTGTGCTGTTTTCGTCTCGCATACCCAAATAGTCGCAAATTTTGCGCATATTTTCGGCTTCACTCCGGAAAAAGCCATATTTTTTTCCTTTCGATACATTAGATGGATAAGGATATTTGATTGTTGAGGCTAAAGTGGCATAGGTAAGAACAAATCCACCTTCGCGCCGGCCATAAAATTGGTGTGTAAGTAGTCGGAATGCATTGGCATTGCCCTCGAAGTTAGATAAATCACTCCATTCTTCCGGCGACACCATATTTTTGATTCCCCTGCCGTTCCCTTCGGTAAAAAAACTGCTGATTACATTTTCGCCCGAATGGCCGAATGGCGGATTGCCAAGGTCGTGCACCAGGCACGCGGCCGATACAATCGATCCGATTTCCATTACCGAATCGGTAATGTGGTCGTCTGTTTCGAAGAGTTGCCGGGCAATATTGTTGCCAATGCTACGGCCAACGCTGGCCACTTCTAGGCTGTGCGTGAGTCGGTTGTGTACAAATATGCGGCCGGGAAGGGGGAATACCTGCGTTTTATTTTGCAAGCGGCGAAAGGGCGACGAGAATATCACACGGTCGTAGTCGCGTTGAAATTCAGTTCGATTGTGGTGTCCCGGTTTGTCGTAATCTTCAAGTCCGAGTCGTCTCGTGGATAACAATTGTTCCCAGTTCATGATGTATATGTCAGTTTTTTAGCCGTTCGTTTTAGTTCACTGTTCAGGCTGCTCTCACGTCCGTTGCACAATTTGTTTAGCAATTTGTGAAATTCGGGTCCGTGATTCATGTGTTTGGTATGGGTGAGTTCGTGCAGTAGTACAAAATCAATTAAATGGTCCGGCAATCGCATCAGATGCATCGAGAGCGAAATATTTTTTTGTGCGTTGCAACTGCCCCAGCGTGTATGGGTGTTGCGAATACCAATTTGGTTAACCGTAAAGCCATGTTGTTGTGCAAGTTGCATTAATCGTTCGGGTAAATAGGCCTTCGCATCGTTTCGTAGCACAACCTCAAGAACCTTTTTTAGGGGTGTTTGAATTTTTTCGTGTGTTACATCAATTTGTGCCGGATACCAAAACCGGATTTCGCCTCCTACCTTTACAGCCTTTATTCGCTTTTCATCCCATGGAATTAATTGTAAGGTCGTTAACCGTGTTTTAAAAGTTGTAATGTGCCGTAGCGAAGGATTGTTTTGAGCCAGTTTTTGACTTTCTTTTTCAATCCATGGACGCTTTTCGTTGTAAAAAGAATGGGCTTTGGCTTCGAACCCCGGTGGATAGGTGACGATTATTTGTCCGTTTGTTCGAATTTTTATCGAAATTCGTTTCGAACGGCTGTTTTCCTTAAAGTGTACCGCCTCCATTATCCCGGTTCAACCATTATTTGCTTATACCCAGATATACGATTTTTTTTGTCTCGTAAAACTCCTCTTCGAAATAGTCGCTGATTTTAAATACCGTAATATCACGGCTGAATGGTTCAATTTCGCTTTTAATGTCGCCGCCTTTGAGGTAAATAATGCCGTTTGGAAGGCCATTTCGCTGATGTGTGGAGATGTTTTTTCGCGTCATTGCTACAAATTCGGGGAAAGCTGTTACCGCACGGCTAACAACAAAGTCGTACTGTGCGGTAATGCTTTCAACCCTCTTTTGTTCTGCCTGCACATTGTCGAGGCCGGTGGCGTTGCTAATTTCATTTACCACCTTAATTTTTTTACCGATGGCATCAACAAGGTGAAAATTGCTTTTTGGAAACATTATCGAAAGCGGAATTCCCGGAAATCCACCGCCTGTACCTACATCAAGAATATTGCTTTCCGGCTGAAAGCGGATGATTTTTACAATGCTCAGCGAATGCAAAATGTGCCGTTCCACCAAATTATCGATATCTTTGCGGCTCACCACATTTATTTTATCATTCCATTCGCGGTACAGCGGAATCAGTGCCGAAAAGCGTTCTTTTTGTTCCTCGGTGAGATTGGGAAAGTATTTCAATAATAAATCCATTTTCTTATTTTATTGTTATAGAATTAGTGACCCGCCCCTTGGAATTTTAATCGATCGCCTGTGGCTTCAATAATTGCACGGTAAAACGCATTGGAGTAACCCGGTTGGTGCGGATGGTCGGGCAAACCGTAACCATTGTACAGGAATTTGCCATCTTTTTCGGCTTTTATGTTACCGTCGATATATTTTATGAGTAAAAATTCGCTGAGGGAGTTCCATTCGGCAAACATGTTCTGTGCAAGTTGTTTGCTCAAATTATTGGCATATTTCTCAAATTTTTTCGGGCTTCGCTTGTACAATTTTAATGCATCCATATCGTAACTTTTTGCATTTGCAGCGAAAGCACTTTCTAATTTTGTCTGAACCTTAAGAATGTCCGGCAATATGTCCGAATATCTGGTATAAGCCATATTTGATACTTTATTGAACACCCAAAATGCCGAAGTAGGTGAATAAGTAAGCATATCGCCATTGCCAACTCTAAAACATTCAGGTACTTGGGTGGTTCCACAATAAAATGGTACATATACCGATGTAGCGGCATCATCAACGCCGAACCATATTATTCCACCAATTGCGGTTGGTAAATCGGGCCGAAGTTGAGAGATAAAAGAAAAGCCGGTTTGTTGTGTGGCAATCGCACGTTCGTTAAAGTAGGTGTTCGAATCTACTTTCCATGTTAGCGGACGCCAGCGGTATGGCAGGCTGTAGGGGCCGGCACCGGGGTCTTTGGTCATGTCGAGTGGTGTGCCGTCGAAATGGTCGCGCATCATGTTTTGTAAGTCCTGAGCACTTATTTTGCGATTTGGTTTTACATACAATGGCATGCGCGTTTTGCTCCGGCATAAAATGTATGGCAAAAATTCGTTGCCGCGGTCGGTAAACGTGTTGAAAAAGCTCCAAACGCGTGCTTCAGAAAAGCGAATGGCACTAAAATCGAGTGGTGCATAGGTGTCCGAAAAGCTAAATTCCGCATCGGTTCCGCTAAAGTATTTTTTTGCACGTGCAAATTCAATTACATCAGGGGCATACAAACAATTTTCGGAATCATTAAAATCGATAGTGGTAATACGAGCCTGATTGGCATGTGAGCAAATAGATCCATCCGGAATGCGTTTGGCTACCCATAAGGCACCTTTGTTGCCGGGGCCTTTACCAATCATTTCCATAATCCAGGCCTCATTGGGGTCGGCTATAGAAAACGATTCGCCAGTGCTGTAATATCCGTAATCTTTTACAAGTGAGGTCATTATGTTAATAGCCTCTCTTGCTGTTTTCGACCTTTGCAGGGCGATGTAAATCAAACTGCCATAATCCACAATGCCATTGGTGTCCTGTAATTCTTCACGTCCTGTAAAAGTGGTTTCACCTATGGATACAGCATATTCATTAATATTTCCTATAACATTATAGGTTTCAGAGGCTTGCGGTATTTCGCCGAGTGGTTTGCCGGTATCCCATTCTTTTATCTTAAGCATGGTGCCTTTGGCATATTTTGCCCTGGGAAAATGGTACATTTCGCCATAAAGGGTATGCGAATCGGCTGCATAACTTATCATGGTTGAACCATCGGTCGATGCGCCCTTGGTAACAATAAAGTTTGTGCAAGCCACTGCCTGCCAAACTATCGACGAAGCAGCCATTAAAATTAAACTAAAAGTGCGTTTCATTGAATTGTGTTTTTATTGTGCGACCCAAAGATAACAATTCAATTAATCGTAGAGTCATCCGGCTACGTTTTTCTGATTTAAAAAAATGATAAGAATCCAATAAATCTAAAGGGATTTAAGGCTTTCGATAACCAATGCCGGAGTTTCAGCACCAAATATATATGAGCCCGAAACTAAGACGTTTGCGCCGGCATCAACCAGTTGTTTCGCTGTTTCGCCATTTACTCCGCCGTCAATTTCAATTAATACATTGGCATTGCGTTTCGCTATCAGTTCTTTTGTTCGTTTAATCTTGTCGATTGTATTAGGTATAAATTTTTGTGCGCCAAACCCCGGATTTACAGACATTAAGAGTACCATGTCTATGTCATTTATTATCTCTTCGAGTGCACTCACCGGAGTATGAGGGTTTAATGTTACCCCTGCTCTCATGCCTTTATTTTTTATTTGCTCAACCACCCGATGTAAATGCGGGCATGTTTCGTAATGAACCGTAAGCATGTAGATACCCAAATTTGCAAATTCGTCGATAAATTTTTGAGGTTCAACAATCATCAGGTGTGCATCGAGTGGTTTTGTGGCCAATTCTGCTATTTTTTCGAGTACCGGAAATCCAAACGAGATGTTTGGCACAAAAACTCCGTCCATAATGTCGAGGTGAAACCAGTCGGCCTTACTGTTGTTTACCATTTCGATATCTTTGCCCAGATTTGCAAAATCGGCTGCAAGAAGCGACGGCGCAATAAGATGATTCATTTAATTACTGTTGTTATTTTTTGAGATAAAAAAAGCGGTGTTGCATAAACAACACCGCAAAAGTACAATTTTTTTATAAGAAGTTTTTTAACTGCTGTTTTCTGTGCTTTTGTTTTAGCTTTTTAAGTGCCCGTTCCCTTATTTGGCGAACCCGTTCCTTGGTAAGATTAATCATTTTCCCAATCTCTTCGAGCGAAAGAGGTACCGTGTCCTGTAATCCGTAAAACAGAATAATGATCTGCCTTTCACGCGGATGCAGTGCATTGAGAGATGCCGCAACTTCTTTACGCAACGACTCGTCCATGAGACCTTCGTCGGGCGAAACCGTGTCGTTATCGAGATAAATATCGTAAAGTGTGCCCCTTTCGTCGTCGTTGCTGAGTGGTGCATCCATCGAAACATGCCTTTTGTAACCGCTCAATGCCGATTTTACATCTTTTACCGGCAAATCGAGGTGGGTTGCTATTTCTTCGGCAGAAGGTTCGCGCTGGAGCTGCTGCTCAAGGAGCGAGTACGTAGCGTTTACTTTATTGATCGAACCAATTTTGTTAAGCGGTAGCCTTACAATGCGAGCCTGCTCGGCCAAAGCTTGTAAAATCGATTGGCGAATCCACCAAACGGCATAAGATATAAATTTAAATCCTCGGGTTTCGTCGAAACGCTCGGCCGCTTTTATTAAACCGATGTTCCCTTCGTTAATTAAATCGGGGAACGAAAGGCCCTGATTTTGGTACTGTTTTGCTACCGAAACCACAAATCGAAGGTTTGCACCAATTAATCTGTCGAAAGCCTGTTTGTCTTTTTGTCGTACTTTTTTTATCAACGTAACCTCCTCGTCGGGGGTCAACAGACCGATTTTAGATACCTCTAAAAGGTATTTATCAATCGATATTTCTTCGCGACTTGTAATTTGCCGCGTTATTTTAAGTTGCCTCATAGCTAAGACCTTTTGGTAAATGGAACACTAAAGTTGTTAAATGTGTTCATTTATACGCAGCCGATTATTCTTTGTTTCATTATTATTCATTTATTTTTTGTATATAAGGCAATTCGGTGTTTTATTTTTTTCGTTCCGGTACTTTTCGGTTTGCCATCCCTTTTACTTATTTTTGGGCCATGACTTCCGAAACAGGTGTATTAACGGCAGGGGTAATTATTCCCGGAGGGCCTCCTCAGATTTATTCGTACCGCATTCCGGCCGAAATGGCCGGTTGTGTGGATGTGGGTAGTCGTGTGTTTGTACCTTTTGGTAAAATCGGTTTACAGGTTGGGGTTGTATGGCAGTTGGTTTCGTTGCCCGAGTATAGCGGGTCGCTCAAAGAAATTGTTAAAGCACCCGACAATACACCGCTTATTCCGTCAATTGCCATGCAATTTATGGTTTGGTTGTCGGATTATTACATGGCAACACCTGCCGAAGTGCTCAAAGCGGTGCTTCCGGCAACATTTCGGCCCGAAAAGAAGCTAAATATAAGGGCAACAGGCGTAAAATTCAATCAACGCATTTCTGTAAAAACCGAGGCCATTCTGGATGTTCTCGAATCGAAAGGTTCAATTTCCGAAGCCGAAATCGTAAAAATATGCGGTACAGCCAGAACACCTTATTACTTGAAAAAGCTACTCGAAGCAGGTGTTATAAATGTCGACGAATCGTTGCCGGAAAAGTCGGTCTATCAGGAAGATACCATGGTTTCGCTAAACCGCACTTTACAAGCCGGCGATGCTTGCAATGCCTTGTTTGAGGCTTTGCACCGTTCGCCTAAACAGCAGCGTTTATTGGCATCTTTTTTAAACCTTTTAGATGAACATGGTCTTGATATTAAAGATAGCATAGAAAAAGACAGGATTTTGGCCGAATCGGGTGTTGGTGGGTCAGTCTATTCTGCACTGATTAAAAAAGGTGTGTTTGTTGAGGAAAAGCTGCGAAAAGCATTTTCTCAAAATATTATGGCTGAACCGGTGCTTGCAGTACTGACTTCGGTTCAGCAAAAAGCTTATGATGAATTGGTTGTGTGCCAGAATAGGTTCGATTCTGTTCTTTTACACGGGGTAACCGCCAGTGGAAAAACTGAACTTTACTTTTATCGAATTGCCGATATGTTGTCCAAAGGACGGCAAGTGCTGTTTTTATTGCCTGAAATCGGGCTGACACAGCAATTTTTGGCCCGTATTAGTGCAGTTTTTGGTGCCGGGGTAATGGTTTATAATTCGGCCTACACCGATAATCAACGGGCAAAAGTATGGGATCGTGTGGCAAACGATCAGTCGCCGTTGTTAGTTCTGGGTACCCGAAGTGCGCTTTTATTGCCTTTTACGAATCTTGGTCTTATCGTGGTAGACGAAGAGCACGACGGTTCGTACAAACAATCCGAACCGGCACCGCGGTATAATGCACGCGATGCGGCCTTAGTATTAGCCGCAATACACAAAGCGAAAGTAATACTGGGTTCGGCCACACCATCGTTCGAAAGTTGGTATAACTGCACAATTCAAAAATATGGATACGTCTATCTTGGCGAAAAATATTTTGCGAGCGAACCCACCCATATCGAAATTGTAGATATGGCTGCGGCATACAAACGAAAAATCGCTAAAGGCCATTTTTCGTACCGGTTAATTGAATGCATTGAAGTGAATCTCGAACAAAAACATCAGATTATTTTGTTGCAGAACCGCAGAGGTTACGAACGGTATCTCGAATGTGCCGTGTGCGGACATGTGGAAAAATGCCGCCGTTGCAATGTCGCACTAACCGTGCATCAGTTTACCGGAAAGTTGGTTTGCCATTATTGCGGGTTCAATCTGGCGGTTTCGTACTATTGTAGTCATTGTCATCAGCCACTCAAGTCGAAAGGCTTTGGCACCGAAATGGTGGTGGAGGAAGTTCAAAAATATTTTCCAAATGCTAAAGTGGCGCGTGCCGATACCGATACGTTAACCACCCGAAAAAAATACAGCGAACTGATGGTCGATTTTGCGGCCGGCAAAATCGATATTCTGGTTGGAACCCAAATGATAACCAAAGGACTCGATTTCGAAAATGTGGGTCTCGTGGGGGTGATGAATGCCGATAATTTGCTCTCTTCGGCCGATTTCAGAGCTTACGAACGGGGCTTTCAGATGTTGTGGCAAGTGGCCGGGCGAACCGGTAGGCGTGGTTTAGCGGGGCATGTGGTGCTGCAAACTTACATGCCCGAAAGTGAAGCGATCGGGATGTTGAGCCGTGGCGAATGGAATGACTTTTTGGATGGACAGTTTGCCGAGAGACAATTTTTTAAGTATCCGCCATATTTCCGGCTCATTATTGTGCGAATTGAGTCGCGCATTGCCGATGTTTCTGCTACGGTGGCCAACGAATTGGTGAATCTGTTGCCTGTGGCCGAGGGCATTGATATAGCAGGACCCTATCAGCCGCCGGTTAATCTGGTTAAGGGTATTTATCTTTGGCAGATTTCGTTAAAAATATCGCGTAATTTAAATATAAAACGATACAAGGAGCTTCTACAAAACAGCATTGCACAAATATCCGGTTCATTCAAAGCTATACGTATTTTTGCAGATGTGGATCCTTATTAAACATTAATATATGAAACAACGCATTCTCTTTGTGTGCCTCGGTAATATTTGCCGGAGTCCTTCGGCCGAATCAGTGTTTCGAACCATGGTCGAAAAGGCCGGTCGGAAACATGAATTTGAAATCGATTCGGCCGGATTGTCTGCTTTTCATGCCGGTGATGGGGCCGACAGTCGCATGAAACAACATGCCATAAGGCGTGGTTACCGGCTCGATAGTATTTCGCGGCAGTTTATTCCGGCCGATTTTGGACGGTTCGATCTTATAATAGGTATGGATGGCGATAATATGCGAACGTTAACCCGATTAGCCGGTTCAGACCAAAACCGGGCGAAATTGGCTATAATGACCGATTTTTGCACCAAGATGAGTGTTTCGGAAGTGCCCGATCCGTATTTTGGCGGCGATATGGGTTTCGAATTTGTGCTCGATATTCTCGAAGATGCTTGTGCCGGACTTTTATCACGGCGATAATGGGCTTCGATTTTGCAAATTTTCGTGCCATTACCGGCTGGGTTGTTTCTTCGGTTGAACCTTTAAGTGATGGCATTACTAAAGTGTACAAGGTTTTGGATGAAACCGGTCGTGCGTTTGTAGCTAAGTTTTGTGGTGAACCGGCTGTGTTGAGCAGCGAAGTCAACGGTTTAAATGAGTTGCGAAAAGCAGGCGGTTTTGTGATTCCTGAGATTGTGTTTGCGGGCGACGATTTACTTGTGACCACATTTTTGGCTGAAGTTCCGTTAGATCGTCGTTTTGCCACTAAGTTTGCCGAATGTTTGGCTTTGCAACATCAAGTCAGCAATTCATTTTTTGGTTTTTTCGAAAACAATACCATCGGGGCATCCGTGCAGCAGAATATCGCAAGCGGTTCAGCCCAAAACAACTGGACAGAGTTTTGGTTTCAAAACCGATTGCTGTTTCAGTTTCGTTTATTAGAGAAAAACGGATTGGTTACAGATGAGATTCGGAGGAAATTTTCTGTGCTTGAACATCGGCTGGATACTATTTTGTCCGGTTCGACCGAAAAACCGGCACTTTTGCATGGCGATTTATGGCGGGGAAACTACATTTGTATGGCAAATAATAAAGTTGGTTTAATTGATCCAGCGGTGTATTACGGACATCGCGAAGCCGAATTTGGGTTGATAAAGCTTTTTGGTGGACTCCCTTCGGGCTTTTACGACATTTACAACGAGATTTGGCCATTATTGCCCGGCTGGGCTTATCGAAATGGTGTGTATCAATTGTATCATTTAATGAACCATCTAAATCTGTTTGGTAAAGGTTATTATGCCGAAGTTTTAAATGTTCTGAATTTATATACACGATGAGTAAATTATTACATTACATCGAAGCTTTCAGACTTCGTACTTTGCCATTGGCCATGTCGTCGATTATTACCGGCGCAGCAGTTGCCGTTATTTTCGGAGTATTTAGTCCGGCCGTTTTTTTTCCGGCAATGCTCACAACGCTGTTTCTTCAAATTTTGTCGAATTTGGCCAACGATTATGGCGATGCCATGAAAGGTGCCGATGGCGAAAACAGAGTGGGGCCTCGACGTTTGGTTCAATCGGGCGTAGTGTCGGTGGCCGAAATAAAAATTCTGATGTGGATTTTTGCGTCGTTGAGTGTTTTCGCGGGTGTTTGGTTGCTTGCAGTTTCGCTTTCGGCCCATAAATTGGTGTATTTTCTATTGTTTGGTCTGTTGGGTCTTGCGTCGGTGTGGGCTTCTATTAAATACACCGTGGGCAAACGGCCTTATGGCTACCGTGCAATGGGCGATTTATTTGTGTTTTTGTTCTTTGGACCAGCCGGCGTTGCCGGAAGTTTTTTCTTATACGGTAACGTTTGGAATTGGGTTGTGCTTTTGCCTGCTATAAGTATTGGTTGTTTTTCGACAGGTGTTCTAAACCTGAATAATGTACGCGATCTGATTCCCGATAGCGAGAACGATAAAATTACTTTGGCCGTATTATTTGGCGAAAAAATGGCAAAACAGTATCACTATGCTTTATTGCTACTTGGTTGGGTGGCCATTAATATTTTTTTTGTTTTTTGTTTTGAACCGGGATTTTGGCTGAACCTATTACTGCCCGGATTTTGGGCTCATGCACGATTTGTGCATCACCGTAGTGGTCAATTGCTCGATGGCGGACTCAAACAACTGGCGTTGTTTACATTTGCTTTTTCGGTTATTTTTATGGTGGCGGCAATGCTTTTTTTGAATTAACACCGCAATTAGTTACATTGAATATTTTAAGAAGTTGAAAAAAATCACAAACTTTGCACCGCTTTACAAAAGAAATAATTATTTCAATAAAAATAAAAGATCATGATTAAAAGTCAATTGCAAATTGCAAGGGCAGCTTATTCTCCAAAGCTCCCGGCTTCACTCAAAGGAGCGGTAAAACTCGTTGAAGGCGAAAAAACAGCTTCAATTGCCGATCAGGCCGAAATCGCAAAGCTTTTTCCAAACACTTACGGAATGCCGATTATTACAATGGCTGCCGCCGATTCAAAAGTAGCATTTCCTGCTATAAATGTAGGTGTAATTCTTTCCGGTGGTCAGGCCCCCGGTGGTCACAATGTAATTTCGGGCTTGTTCGATGGGTTAAAAGCTCTTAACAGCGATTGCAAACTTTATGGTTTTCTTGGTGGTCCCGGTGGTTTGGTCGATCACGATTATGTTGAATTAACTGCTGGTTTTATCGATAACTATCGTAACACCGGTGGTTTCGATATTATTGGTTCGGGCAGAACCAAACTCGAAGAAACCGCACAATTTGATAAAGGTATCGAAGTTTGTAACAAACTTGGTATTAAGGCACTTGTGGTAATTGGTGGCGACGATTCAAATACCAATGCTTGCGTACTTGCCGAGTACTATCTTGCAAAAAATACCGGAATACAGGTTATTGGTTGCCCAAAAACAATAGATGGCGACCTTAAAAATGAAATGATCGAAACTTCTTTCGGTTTCGATACAGCTACGAAAGTTTACAGCGAGCTAATTGGAAACATACAACGCGATTGTAATTCGGCAAAAAAATACTGGCACTTTATAAAACTGATGGGGCGTTCTGCCTCGCATATCGGTCTCGAATGTGCTTTGCAATGCCAGCCAAATGTTACTATCATTTCCGAAGAAGTTGCAGCTAAAGAGCAGACTCTCGACGAAATTGTAGCTTATATTGCCGAAATTGTGGCAAAACGTGCCGCTAATGGCGAAAATTTTGGTACTGCGCTTATTCCCGAAGGCTTGGTCGAATTTGTGCCTTCAATGAAAAAACTCATCAGTGAACTGAACGATTTGTTAGCCCATAACGATGAGTTTAATGCTTTGGGATCCGACGATGAAAAACGTAATTTTGTTATTAGTAAACTCTCGGCCGATTCTTCTAAAGAATTTGCAAATTTACCGGCAGGTTTTGCCAAGCAACTTACCCTCGATCGCGACCCACATGGTAATGTGCAGGTTTCGCGCATCGAAACCGAAAAATTGCTTGCCGAAATGGTTGAACTTAAACTAAAATCAATGAAAGCAGAGGGTAAATATGATGGCAAATTTTCAACCATCACCCACTTTTTTGGCTACGAAGGTCGTTGTGCAGCACCTTCTAACTTCGATGCCGATTACTGTTATTCACTCGGGTACAATGCAGCCGTTTTAATTGGTAATGGTAAAACAGGCTATATGTCGTCTGTTCGCAATACCACTGCCCCAGCCGAACAATGGATTGCAGGAGGCGTGCCTGTAACCATGATGATGAATATGGAACGTCGTCATGGTGAAATGAAACCTGTAATTCAAAAAGCTCTCGTGGAATTAGACGGTAAACCATACAAACAGTTTGTGGCAAACCGCGATAAATGGGCTGTTGAAACATTGTACGTTTATCCCGGTCCGATTCAGTATTTCGGTCCGACTGAAGTTTGTGATCAACCAACACGTACACTCTTTTATGAGCAAAAAGCTTAATATTTATTAGAAATATATTAACGGCCGTTACCTTTAGTTTCGGCCGTTTTTTATTTTTAGAAGTTTTTTGTTTTCCGATCACTCAATTGTTACATTGATTTATTAACATTGGTAGTTAATAATAGTTAAATCGAGGCGAACCCTATTAAACCTTATATTAAAAACACGATCAGCGGTTGCATCTTTTTTTTTTATACAGTAATATTGCAGGGATTTTAAGTACTTTTTGTCTGCAACCAATAGTTATTGAAGAACGCTCTTATTATTTTTGGAGTATCATGTCGTGCGATCTAAAGAATTAATAATTGCAAAAATATTGGCTTGTGTCATTTTTAAGCATGAATTATCCTGCTTATTTTTTTGAAACAGCAATATTTTGAATTGCTTTTTGAATCGTATTGTTCCGAACATTTGATTCGCTTTTAATAACAGCTTTCTTTTTTAATGGTCCGAATTCGGCTTTCTAATTTTTCGAGAGTCGAATGTTTTTGAGAAATTAATAATAACGTTTAATTAGATATCTAACCATTTTTAGTATGAATAAGGTAATTCGACCGATTTTGGGTTTCCTTTCATTATTGTTCTTTGCCACCGGATGCGATGAGTTTTCGGCGAAAACGGACTATTCGCGGCCTAGTTGGCTGCCGGGAAAAATAGTGGAAGTTGTAAATTCACGTTCCGATTGTAAGCTTTTTGCCGAGGCAATAAAGTATTCAGGCTGGGACAGTATAATTGGCAGAACAGGTTTGTTTACACTGTTTTGCCCTAATGATGAAGCTGTAAATGCCTATCTGGCATCAAAAGGCAAGAGTAAAGTCACCGATTTGTCCCGTGAATCGTGGGATGCCATTATCCGGTATCACCTTATTCAGGACGGTTGGAGTCCGGAACAACTAAAACATATGACTATTGTTGGGTCATATCGTCCCGAAGACATTACCGAAACAGATTTTCTGAAAAATGCCATCGCCTTTAAAAGGGTTACAAGGTATTTTAATCCTGTTGAAGATTTTTACATTTATAAAGATATTTATTATGCCAACCTGTTTAGAATGTCTACGACCCCTACAAATGAGGTGTTGAAAAGAGCTCCGGGTTCATATAAATATGTGCCTGTGTTCTTTAAAGAATACTTCGATATATTGGGATATTCTACAAGTGAATATAGTTACTATTTCGATCGGACATTTGATGATAATTCGATGTATTATGCCGGTGCTAAGGTCATTGAACAACCAAAACCAGCAGAAAATGGATTTGTTTATATTGTCGATAAAATTGTTGAACCAATTCCAAATCTTGAGCAGGTATTGAAGGGACAAAATAAAACGAATACTTATTTCAAATCGTTTCTTGATTTATTCTACTTTTTGCCCCGTGTACAGTATAATGAAACGGCAACAAAACTTCAATCAGCTTATTTAGAGGGAAAACCTTACAACTTGTTGTTCGATGTGGACTTTACCAGTGCATATTCGAGTGGTATTGTTGGTCAGAGTGCCATTGATATTGATAACGAACAAGCTGCTTTTGCCCCAAAAAGAGGAAATTTCGATTACAATATGAACTATCATCCGACAATGATTGCACCTACCGACGCAGCTTTCAATGAGTTAATTAATAAGTGGGTGACTTCTGCAAGCGGTTATGAGCATTATGGTTCATTTACTGATGTTCCGGATTATGTGCGTCAGCTTATTTCAAGTGCATATGTTTCGAGATTACCACTTTATGGCAAGGACATTGCCGCAGGGTTTAAAAATGAAGCAGGTGATAGTGTGAAACTAAAACCAGATGACATCATTCTTAAAACATACTGTTCTAATGGATTTCTTATTGGCATCAATCGACCAATCGTTCCGCGTGCATTTAAAAGTGTTTTAGGACCGGTAATTCTTAACCCCCGATTTGAAGTAACTGCACTTGCCCTGAATCAAAGCAAATTACTTGATGAAGTTCAGCGCGCTGATAGAAAGTATACGCTTTTTGCATTAGATAATGCTTCAGTTGGTATGGAAGGTGACTCCTCGATGATTATTGATATTACTGAATATCTTTCCAATGGGGCAACTTTAAAACGTAAAACATTATCGTATTACGACAGAGCTTATGCGCCTGCAAAAAAGACAAACTGGAGCACTACAAAAGATCCGGTAATTAAAAATGTTATGCTCAATATGATTTCCGATCAACAAATAGAAGATCGGGCAAATGTTGAATATTTGCGCACCCTGGGTGGTAACTACATTCAGGTGGACAATGTTAACAAAACGGTACAGGGAACCGATGCTTCGACTTATGGTTTTAATGGCGATTCAATTATACAGAATACATTTACCGAATTTAGGGAGTCTGTGGATAAAGTTGTGGATAACGGCCAAACATTTGCTGTGAAAGCCCTATTGAATTTCAAATCGAATGTACCCATGTGGGGCGTTGTGAAAGAATTAGGTCGTTCTACATCTATTACGAACCGATTCTCGGGATACCTTATTAAGGCTGGTCTTGCCGATAATTCAAATCTTAAATTCATCTCTTCGCAGGAGTTCTTTACTGTTTTTGTG
Source organism: Bacteroidota bacterium (assembly GCA_003249935.1). Classification (GTDB taxonomy): domain Bacteria; phylum Bacteroidota; class Bacteroidia; order Bacteroidales; family UBA5342; genus SZUA-561. The sequence goes on along the minus strand of QKHT01000060.1, from coordinate 1,436 downwards.
CCTTCAGATGCTGCCATCGCAAAATATGAAGCCGACAATAATACAAAATTAGACACCTGGCCAATTGATAAACTGACTAGCTTTTTGAAATACCATTTTGTTAGAGGTCCCCATATTTTTACCGATGGTAAGCAACCAAGTGGTCAGTATGAAACAATGCGTCTGGATAAAAATTCGACTTCACAGATTGCTTTGTATTCGAAACTGAACATTCGTACCTCTCCTGATAAAATTGAGATACTGGATAATGCAGGTTCACCTTATGTTTCAATTGTACCTAACAGTACAAAAAGCAATATTCAGACATTTAATACCATCACCGAAACAATTAGCGGGCAAACAACAAGCTATTCGTATACAACCGGTGTGGTACATTCTATAGATCAGGTATTAGAGTATAAAGAATAGTTAATCGTAACTAATATAAATATGAAACTGAAAATATATAACTTCTTCATAATATTTATGCTCTTGGCTGTTACATCTGCTTTTGCGCAAAAGGTGGCAGTAAGAGGTAAAGTTGTAGACGCTGATGGTCAGCCATTATTCGGCGTTAATGTGGTGGAAGTCGATGAATCTGACCGTTTTTTAAATGGTACTATTTCTGACTTCAATGGAGACTTCGTACTCGAAGTAAGAAGTGCCAGTGCTAAACTTAAATTTAAGTATATTGGCTATAAAGAACAGGTGGTCGATGTAAAAGGTAAAAATTACCTTTCCATAAAAATGGCTTCCGATGTACAAGTGTTAGGTGGGGTCGATGTTGTTGCAAATCGTGTGTCGGCCGGACAGGGTTTTGCTCCGGTTGCCAAACGCGACTTAACCGACTCCCGCGTGGTAATGAATCTGGATAATATGCAAGAACTTGGTGCTTCATCTGCCGATGAATTACTCCAGGGTAATGTTACCGGTCTCGATATCGTCATGAATTCTGGTGACCCTGGGAGTGGTTCATCGCTTGTAATTCGTGGTATGGGATCTTTAGGTGGTGCAAATCCGCTGATTGTTGTGGATGATATTCCGCAGGATATTAAAGCGGGTTCAGACTTTAACTTCTCTTCTGCCGATGTCGAGGATATTGGCTCTCTTGTAAGTATTCCACCTTCGGATATTGCCGATATTCAGGTGTTGAAAGATGCATCAGCTACAGCGATGTATGGCTCTCAGGGTGCAAATGGTGTGCTTATTATTACTACAAAACGTGGTACAAAGTCGAAACCTATCTTTGACTTTACTTATAAACTAAATTACGACAAACAGCCGAAAGCCATTCCATTGCTTAATGGGGATGAATATGTTACTCTTCAGCTCGAAGAGTTATTTAATCCATCTGGTTTGTACGAGCTTCCTATCGAATTGGCGTACGAAAAAACATATGTAAACTATTACAACTATGCTCAAAATACCGATTGGTTAAAGGAAGTTACTCAGAATCC
>QKHT01000105.1 GCA_003249935.1 Bacteroidota bacterium | reverse complement strand
GGGCGAGCTGGTAGCAATACCATAAGAGCCCCATGCACCAATGGTGAAATCACCGGCAGTGTACTTAATGGTTGGCTGAATACTGAAATCGCCGGCTTTCGAACCGCGCCATACATAATTACTTACTACATCGGCACTGGTCGAAAATTGTGCCGAACTCAATGCGAATGTGCCGAGAGCCATTCCTAATGCAATAATTGTTCTTTTAAAAGTTACCATAATACAATTGTTTTAGTTATTATCCAATTTTGAATTTGAATCGTTTGTAAATCGAAACAACTCTTTGCTGTTGGACCCTAATTGCATAACCTTCAGTTTTAACATCGTATCTCGACAATTTTTTTTATTGTGTTGATCCACAAATGTTTGTTCTCGTAAAACTATTTTAGTTTGAATTAGTGTCTTTTACAAAAAATGGGTTGTTCTGAATATTCTAAATTATTGTGATTATTAAAGATGGTAGTATTCTGATTTAAATACTACCATCTTTTTATTTTAAGTTAATTAATAGTTAGTTATACGCTGTTTCACCGTGTTCATAGTAATCAAGACCGTTTTCTTCTTCTTTCTTGCTAACACGTAAGCCCATGATGTTTTTGATGGCGTAGAAGAGAATTAAGCCAATGCCAATACCCCATGCTGCTACCGACAATACACCGATAGCCTGAGTGCCCAATAGGCCGGCACCACCGCCGTAAAATAATCCGCCGTCTACTGCAAACATTCCTACCATCAATGTGCCAAATGCGCCACAAATACCATGAACCGAAATCGCACCTACCGGATCGTCGATTTTTGCTACCTTGTCAAAAAACTCTACCGAGAAAACAACCAAAATACCAGCCATAAAACCAATGAGTATCGCTCCACCGGGTGTTACGGCATCACAACCTGCTGTGATGGCTACAAGTCCGGCAAGTACACCGTTCAAACTCATTGACAAACCTGGTTTGCCATATTTCAACCATGTCAGTATCAAAGTAGCTACACCACCCGCAGCCGCTGCTGCATTGGTTGTTACAAAAATATTGGCTACAAGTGATGGGTTCGAGAGGCTAAGTGTTGAACCGGGGTTAAATCCGAACCATCCTAACCATAAAATAAATACACCCAATGCACCTATTAACAGGTTGTGGCCGGGAATGGCGTATATCTTACCATTTTTGTATTTCCCAATACGTGGACCAAGTATGAGTGCACCAGTTAATGCTAACCAGCCGCCTAAAGAGTGTACAACTGTTGAACCTGCGAAATCATGGAATGGTATTGAAAGTTGCGATAACCAACCGCCACCCCAAATCCAGTGACCCGAAACAGGGTAGATAACTAATGTAATGATTGCACTGTACACGAGGTACGAAACAAATTTAGTCCTTTCGGCCATGGCTCCCGATACAATGGTTGCTGCGGTAGCGGCAAATACCAATTGGAAGAAGAAGAATGCCATGTTAGGAATACCTGCGGGTGCATGGTTCACTTCCGAAAAGAATTCGAAGGCTCCAAAAAATCCGCTACCTGTTCCGAACATTATACCGTAACCTACTAACCAGAAACCTAATGTGCCAATACAAAAGTCCATAAGGTTCTTGAAAAGAATATTCGTAGTGTTTTTGGAACGGGTAAAACCCGCTTCAACCAATGCAAAACCTGCTTGCATAAAGAATACTAATGCACCCGTGATAAGTATCCAAAACGTATCTAAACTCGATGTTAATGCTGCTAAATCCATAATAAATATTTTATAGTTATTATTTAATGTATAACGATTCGGGGCCTTTTTCTCCTGTGCGAATTCTTACCGATTCGTCGATGGTAGAAATAAAGATTTTACCATCACCCATTTCTCCTGTTTGTGCTGCTTTTACAATAGCATCAGTGGCTGCTTCCACAAACTGATCGCGACACACAAACGTAATGGCGCGTCTTTCAATCAATCTGGTTTCGTAAACAGTCGCTCTGTATATTGCGCCCGCTTTTTCGTTGCCTACCCCTGTTACATCGTAGTAGGTTAAAAAGTCGATTCCAACTTCGTGCAGTGCTTCGAGTACTTCATCGAACACCGATTTTCTGATTATCGCTTCAATTTTTTTCATTCTGATAATTTTATTGTTTACTACTACAATTACAAGCTAATTCCCACTACAAAAAAGAGTTGTTCTTTGTCGGGGTTCATGATTACTGAACCTGTAAATGGAATTGAGAAGCTATCGGTAATTTTTAATTCTTTAGAAGTCGATAGGCCTACGTTGCAAACTGAAAAGTCTTTATCCATTTTGCTGGTATACCAACCATTACCAGCACCGACAAATAGTTTAGCCGATGAAAAGGCATAACTTGCCTCAACATAAGTGTCGCCACCAATAGAACCGGATGCTTCGTTGAAAATGTAGTTGGCACTTAAACCTAAACTGCCTAAGGTGTATGAACCACCAAGTTCAACTGCATGGGCCATGTCGCCAAAAAGTTTGGTCGTGTTGTAGTGATAGTCCGTCACGGTCAATGCGAAATCGCCAATGGCATACGATGCAAATAAATCGGCTGGGCGAGCTGGTAGCAATACCATAAGAGCCCCATGCACCAATGGTGAAATCACCGGCAGTGTACTTAATGGTTGGCTGAATACTGAAATCGCCGGCTTTCGAACCGCGCCATACATAATTACTTACTACATCGGCACTGGTCGAGAACTGTGCCGATACCATCGCTAAAGATCCAAAACACATTGCAAACGCAATTACTGATTTTTTTAATGTTACCATGACGTTTTTGTTTTTAGTTAGACATATTTACTTATTATATTCAATTCGCTTTCAAAAAGAAATCAAAAGAATGAAAGAGCTATCTAAATGATTTCGATAATGCAAATATACAGACAAAAAGAAATATTGTGCAAATGTTTCTAATATATTTTTTATGTTTGGAGTGAAAAAAATTAAAAGACCCTATAAATAAGGGGGTTAAAGAATAAAAAATATTGAAATAAAACTGATATACCCCATAAAAAAGTGTGTAAATGGCAAATAAATAGGGTAAAATGAATCAAAAAGTAAAATTAATGTCAGTATAAAACGTCAAATAATATGATAAATAGATTGAAAAAATGAAATAATGATTGCAAAATGAAAGTTTGGCGTATTTTGTTAAAATGGACGATTGTTGAAAATATTAAAACAATTTTATACTAAAGTGGTACAGGTATGCGTTTAATAATTATTATTCACCTTTTAATATAAGCAGCCATGAAAACGAAAAAATCAATGCGCGACAATCTTTCCATTTCGATGTCTTTGGGCCTTTTACTTGGGTTAGGGTTTACATTTATTGCTTTTGAATGGCAAAGTTACGGCGATAAATTACCTCAAATTGATCAACCGTTTGCAGCCGGTTCAATTGAGGTTGATATCCCAAATACGTTCCGTAATGCAAATGCGAAGCCTTTACCACCAATTCCAAAAGCACTCGATTTTATTATGGTGGAAAATAACACCAATATTGAAGCACCAATGGAGGATGAACCGGAAATAGAAAATGCCGAAATTGGGTTGAACCAAAAGTTTGATGAATTAACAACAGACATAGGAATGGGGTTCGAAACGACCGAGGTGCCCTTTTCCCGCATAGAAGATGTGCCTGAATTTCCTGGTGGCATCGAAGCATTGAATCAGTATTTATCCGATAATTTGCGTTATCCCGAACAAGCGTTGGCATTGGATATTTCGGGCAAAGTGATCGTAGAGTTTGTTGTAGACGAGAAAGGTAACGTGACCAAGGTCAAAGTAATAAAAAGTTCATCTGATTTATTTAACGACGAATCGGTACGGGTAATAAAAAGTATGCCACGATGGAAACCAGGGCAAATGGGCACCATGCCGGTAAGGGTTATCATGAATATTCCGATTAGCTTTCGCTTGAAATAGGTGCAAATTGTTTAAAATACAATAGGTGTTCCAATCTCTGGAACACCTATTATTTATTTTATACCATACCTATCTGAACAGATACCTAACCGAAAGGGATACATCGGCAACAAGTGAACTTGAACGCGTGTTAAATAGTCCGAGATTTGGTCTTGTGTCTAACGAAATTTGTAACGGGATGTCCGGAAAAACATATTCAACCCCAGCCTGACCCAAAATTGACACGAACATTTTTGAATCAGACGATCCGTTAGACAAATCGACAGAATAACCGCCAAGCCCGGCTCCGGCACCAAGATACCAGTTAAAGTCAGTAGCTAAGGGAAAAATCCACTGATGAGTTCCATTAAGTGCCCATCCCGACCATCCATTGCCCGACCGTATGCCCAGATCCAGTTCAAGTCGTGTTTCCTTTTGCAATAGTTGTTGGTAGGATATTTCTGAACCGAAGCCATCGTTGCCACTAAATCTTAATCCCAAAGAGTAGGGATTTAGCTGTGCCTTAGATACGCCTATTGACGCCAAAACAAATAGACAAAAAAATAATACCTTTTTCATTTTAAAAATAATTTTATTTGGTGGTACAAAAATAATTCAATTGTGCGTTTTAAAACAATAATTGTACCAGTTCTTTCGTTGATAATATAACGTAGGCACGAATAATGAACTTAATAAATACTAAAAGGCAGCTTTTTTCTTTTTTTTCGATTGGGTATAATATAGCATTGAATAAAAAAGGTTAATTTAGCTGCGTGAATTCAATTTAGTTTTTAAATTTGTAATAGCATATATAACCGCAGATGGAAGTTAAGAAATCACTAAAAGCAGATCTCGAAAAGCAAAAATCGACCTTTACACAACTTGGTTTGGTTGTGGTTATGGGTTTGATGTTTATTGCTTTTGAGTGGTCCGAATCGGATTTGAAGACCACACAGATCAACCTGCAGGAAGAAGTAGTGCTTGAAGAAGACGCTATTCCTGTAACACGTCAGGAACAACTTCAACCACCGCCGCCGCCACCGCCGCCGCGTATTATGGATGTGTTGAATATTGTAGATGATGATATCAAACTCGAAGATGAGTTGGAAATCGAAAACACCGAAATCGATCAGAACACCGAAATTAATATTTCGGATGTAAGTACCAACGTCGATGAGGTAGTAGAAGATGTACAGGTATTTCAGGTTGTTGAAGAATCGCCCAAATTTCCGGGTGGTGATGCCGAGTTAATGAAATTTCTGAGCAACAATATTAAATATCCGACTATTGCACAGGAAAATGGTATTCAAGGTCGTGTTTATGTGAAATTTGTGGTTTGGAAAGATGGTAGCATTCGAAATGTTGAGGTAGGACGTGGTGTTGACCCTTATCTCGATCAGGAAGCTGTTCGTGTTGTAAAAGCGATGCCTAAATGGAATCCGGGCAAACAGCGCGGTGTTGCAGTAAACGTATCGTATATGTTGCCTGTGAACTTTGTTCTCAACTAAAAGTAAATAAAAAATAGAAACATCCCGGACAGGGTGAGCAGTTATAGTCTGTTCTCCTTTGTTCGGGATGTTTTTGTATTATCGTATGCAAAAATAATGGCATTGGAAAGTAATAGAATTTTAGAAACTCAGGAAAGAGCGGTATTGGTTGGAATTATCCGTCAGGGACAGCCGGAAGAGCAGGTGAAGGAATACCTCGATGAACTTGAATTTTTAGTTCATACCGCAGGTGCTTTATCAACCAATCGGTTCGTACAAAAACTCGACTACCCCAATCCAAAAACATTTGTTGGTCCCGGAAAACTTGAGGAAATTCGCGATTTTATAAAGGTGGATGAAACCGATTTAGTGGTGTTCGACGAAGAACTTTCGCCGTCGCAATTGCGTAATATCGAAAATGTAATTGGTGTTAGGGTTTTGGATCGAACCAGTCTGATTCTCGATATATTTGCCTCCCGCGCAAGAACTTCGCATGCGAAAACCCAGGTAGAATTGGCCCAATACAAATACTTATTGCCGAGGCTTACCCGGTTATGGACTCACCTTGAAAGGCAACGCGGTGGTATTGGTTTGCGTGGTCCCGGAGAAACACAAATTGAAACGGATCGGAGAATTATTCTTGAAAAAATGGCCAAACTTAAGGAGGATTTAAAACGAATTGACCGGCAAATGAGCACACAACGTCAAAATCGGGGGAAATTGGTTCGGGTGGCTTTGGTCGGTTATACTAACGTCGGAAAATCTACCATAATGAATATGTTGAGCAAATCGGAGGTTCTTGCGGAAAACAAACTTTTTGCCACATTGGATACGACAGTACGGAAGGTTGTGATTAAAAATATACCTTTTCTAATGTCTGATACAGTTGGTTTTATCCGTAAATTACCACACGGTTTGGTTGAGTCGTTTAAGTCGACGCTTGATGAGGTTCGTGAAGCAGATATTTTGTTGCATATTGTTGATATTTCACATGCCGGATTCGAAGAACAAATAGCCGTAGTAAATGAAACACTGAAAGAAATTGACAGTGCTTCAAAAACTACTTTCGTGGTGTTTAATAAGATTGATGCTTACGACTATATTAAAAAAGATGCGGATGACTTGTCGCCCGTAACACGGCGAAATTGGTCGTTGAATGAATTGAAAAACTCATGGATGGGGCGTAATAATGATAAATGTGTCTTTATTTCGGCCAAAAACAAAGATAATATTGATGGTTTGAAAGCGATGTTGTACGAAGAGGTTCGAAGTATTCATACCCTACGTTTCCCTTTTAACGACTTTCTTTATGACGACGAATTAGAATCTGGTGATGATTTGTAGGTTTTTAACAGATCATTTATGATGATTTGGTGGTCAAAAGCCAATTGAGGAAGGTTTGTAAATTCGAACCATTTTGCCTCAGTGGCATCGTCGTGGCCAATGGCATCAATGGGTTCAGGCAAAATTGCCCGGTAAACTACCGAAACGGTATGTCCGCGTGGATCGCGGCCAGGTGTACCGTAAGTTCGATATTGATTTAGACGCAAGTCTTTTATGCCAGTCTCTTCTTTCAATTCGCGGATGGCTGCATGTTCCAAATCTTCATTTTCATCAACAAATCCTCCCGGTAAGGCCCAGCAATCTTTGAAAGGTTCATTCCCTCTTTTTATTAGTAGAATACAATTTGAGGGATGGTTTGTAATGAGTGCAATGTCCACTGTGACAGCCGGTCGCGGGTATTCATAACAAAAGCTCATGCTGTTTCTTTTTTCTGCTGTAATCATTTCTGTATAAATTATGAATGCCAAAATATGCAATTGTTGCCGTATTTTTGTATAAAAGTAGCGGAATTTTACCACATAAAATGCGCTATGGACGATATATCGATAAGTTTTAATTGTCATTATGGCGGTTTTTGTTGTTAATTGTTAGCATAATGGCTTCTGTTTGTTGTTAATTGTACTATTAATAGTTGAAAATAGCTGGGGAAATTTACCATTTACCATTTTTAATTGTGTCTAAAAAAAAGCGTGTTACTCATATATTTATTACTTCTATTTCGTTACTTTTGCGAAAACAATTTGTAAATGATGAACTCTTCTGATTATTTTGAAGATATCAGACCGTATCGTGACAATGAAATAAGTTCTGCCTTTGAAACAATGGCGAAAACAGCCGAGTTCAGCCGATTGGTAAATTTTTTGTATCCCGGAGTTGCTCCTGAACAGATCATCGCAAAATTAAAATCACTGACAAGCATTTTACAGTTTCAAACTCAAATTGTGGTGCCATATCTCGATAATTTGTTGGAAAAAACGGCTAAGGGATTGTTCAATAGTGGATTTGAGCACGTAGATTCTTCCAAAAACTATACATATATCACAAATCACAGAGATATAGTTCTTGATTCGGCTTTTTTGAATAAAATATTATTGGAAAATGGTTTAGAAACTACCGAAATTGCTATTGGTGATAACTTGCTGATACAAGACTGGATTGAACATTTAGTTAGGATTAATCGTAGTTTTATTGTTAAACGAAATGTGCCGGTAAGGCAGCAGCTCGAGGTTTCTAAAAAACTTAGTGAATACATTCGGTATGCATTATATGAAAACAAACATTCGGTTTGGGTTGCACAGCGCGAAGGACGATCGAAAGATGCAACCGACCGGACGTATGAAGGTGTTTTAAAAATGCTTACACTTGGTGGAACAAAAGTTTGGGCTGATAATGTATGTGAACTGAATTTGCTGCCGGTAACCATTTCTTACGAGTATGATCCGTGCGATTATCTTAAAGCAAGGGAATTGTATCTCCGAAGTATTAACGAGCAATTTGAAAAGACTCAGGCCGACGATTTATTTAATATGAAGACCGGAATGACGGGGCAAAAAGGGCGAATTCATTACGCCTTTACGAAACCAATTTCACATCAGGAGTTGCAGGAAATAGACGGTTCAATACAAAAAAATGAAAAATTTACGGCATTAGCCCGTTTAATCGATAACCGCATTCATTCGGCCTACTATCTTTTTCCCGGCAATTATGTGGCTTGTGCTGCAATAAATAATCAATGTGAAAATAGTGGTAAATTTACTCCGGCCGAGGCTGAGGTTTTTATGAAGTATATCGATTCACGCGTGGCATTGGTTACAGAACCCAATATCGACAAAAGCGAAATCAGGCGATTATTGCTTACGATGTACGCCAATCCGGTAGTGAGCAAGCAAAACGCGACACACTAATATTGAGCCTTAGTTATTCGATTAACTAAGGCTCATCTTTTTATAATTTGGTTCCAAACGAAAGATCGCCGGCATCTCCAAGCCCCGGAACGATGTAAGAATGTTCGTTTAAATCCGGATCAACCACACCACACCAAAGATTAATATTCTCAAACGGCAGATTATTTTTAATATAATCAACGCCGGCCTGGCTTGCAATAACCGATACCAAATGAGTAACCGATGGTTGTCCCTTTGTTATCATTGCGCGATAGGCCAGTTCGAGCGATAATCCGGTGGCCAGCATGGGATCTACCAGAATTAATGTTTTCCCGGTTAAATCGGGCGAACTGATGTATTCGATATGTATATCGAACTTTAGCCGGTCGGTATATTTTCTATAAGCCGACACAAATGCATTTTCTGCTCGATCGAAATAACTAAGAAAGCCATTGTGAAGTGGCAGTCCGGCTCTGAAAATTGTTCCTAATACAATTTGTTCGTCTAATTTTGGCATAGACATCAAGGCTAAAGGGGTTTGGACCTCACCAATGGCGTAGTTCATTGTCTTGCTAATTTCGTAAGCCATAATTTGTCCAATTCTTTCAAGGTTATGTCTGAACCTGAGAGGATCTTTTTGTATATCAACATCTCTGAGTTCATTTACAAAGGTGTGTAGTATGCTGTTTTGTTCAGAAAAGTTTGTGAATTTCATAAAATGCGCTGCTTTAAAATTGTGGCCGAAAATACTATATTTTTTGAAATTTATACCAATTAAATCACTTTTAGAAACTTTCCGACTTCGATAAATGCCGAAATAGCATGCAAAATATGTTCGGTCGAATGTGCTGCAGAAAGTTGAACCCGAATGCGTGCCTGGTCTCTTGGTACAACAGGGAAACTAAAACTTCTGACATAGATTCCCCTTGAAAGCAGAAGTTCAGCAAATTTTGCCGATAGTTTTGCGTCAAAGAGCATTACGGCACAAATAGCCGAAGTGGTTGGTTTTATATTGAACCCGGCCGTAAGCATTGCCGAAACAAACCTTTCGGTGTTGTGGTGTAGTTTTTCCTGTAGTTCGTTCGAATGGCTTAACAGATTAAAAGCTTCGATGCCGGCGGCTGCTACCATTGGCGGAATACTGTTCGAAAACAGATATGGTCTCGATTTTTGACGTAATACTTCTATTATTTCCTTTTTTCCTGTTGTAAAACCACCAATTGCCCCTCCAAAGGCTTTGCCCAGCGTACCTGTAATAATTTCAACCTGCCCTTTAGCATTATAATGTTCTGTTACACCGCCACCGGTTCTGCCCACTACGCCTGCCGAATGGCTTTCGTCTACCATAATCATGGCGTTGTATTTTTCCGAAAGCGAGAGTATTTTATCTAAAGGACAAGTATTGCCATCCATCGAAAAAACGCCATCGGTAACGATGAGTCTGAACCGCGCTTTTGACGCTGCGGTGAGTTGGGTTTCGAGGTCGACCATGTCGGCATTGTTGTATTTATACCGTTGAGCCTTGCAAAGTCTAACTCCGTCAATAATTGATGCATGATTTAATGTATCGGAAATAATGGCATCTTCTTCGGTTAGTAGCGGTTCGAACACGCCGCCATTGGCATCAAAGCATGCGGCATACAATATTGTGTCTTCGGTTCCGAAATAGCCGGCAATTGTTGCCTCCAATGCTTTATGTAAATCGGTTGTGCCGCAAATAAAACGTACCGAAGACATCCCATAACCATAGCGTTCAATTGCCTGAACCGCTGCGGCTTTTATTTGTGGATTATCGGACAATCCGAGATAATTGTTGGCGCAAAAATTCAGAACGGTTGAACCATTGCTCAGGGTTATCGCTGCCGACTGAGGCGACGTGATAATACGCTCGGTCTTCATCAATCCGTCGGAGGAGATGGCATCGAGTTGGTTTTGCAGATGTTGTTGAAATGCTTTATACATGATCATTCGTGTTATTCCCAGTTGAGTATTATTTTACCACAATTGCCTTCATTCATAATTTCGAATGCCTTTTCGAAGTCGGTATAATGAAACCTGTGGGTAATTATTGGTGATATATCTAAGCCCGACATCAGCATTTGCTCCATTTGGTACCATGTTTCAAACATCTCTCGACCATATATGCCTTTTAATGTTAGTCCCTTAAAAATTACATGGTGCCAGTCGATCGCTGTTTCTGAAGGTGGTATGCCGAGAATTGAAATTTTGCCTGAGTTGTACATGTGCGAAACCATGTCGTTAAGTGCGAGGTTCGAACCAGAACATTCGAGCCCTATGTCGAAACCGTGCATCTTATATTCGGCAAGCACCGAATCGAGACTTTCGATGCGTGGGTTAATGACTTTGTTTGCCCCAAAATTTTGGGCTAACTGTCGTCTGAATTCGTTCGTTTCGGTGGCTATTACGTACCTTGCCCCGGCAAATCGTGCAATGGCAATGCACAACGAACCAATGAGTCCTGCACCGGTTACCAAAACATCTTCGCCAATAATGGGATAACTGAGTGTAGTGTGTGTGGCATTGCCCAGCGGATCCATTATTGATACTATTTCGTCGGGTATGGAGGCGTTTATTTTGAGTACGTTAGCTGCAGGAACAGAGATGTATTCGGCAAATGCTCCATCGCGGTTCACACCAATACCTACTGTTTTTTCGCACAAATGATTGCGACCTCTTCGGCAATTACGGCACTGTCCGCAAGCAATATGTCCTTCGCCGGTTACACGATCACCTAATTTAAAACCAGTTACTTCCATGCCAAAATCGGCTACTGTACCAACATATTCATGTCCAATGATCATTGGCGTTTTTATTGTGTTCTGCGCCCATTTATCCCAACGGTAAATATGGACATCTGTACCGCAAATTGCAGTTTTTTTGATTTTTATCAGCACATCATTGTGCCCAACCAAAGGGGTATTCACTTCGGTTAGCCATAAACCTTTTTTGTCCGATTGTTTTACAATAGCTTTCATTGTAGAGCGTAAATGTTAAATTTTTGTTTTGCAACCATAGTGCAATTTAGACTTTTGCCAATATTGTAACAATAATTTTTATCATGGATTTTAATCTGATCTGTTTGAGTTAATCTCTTTGTTAACAGGCATGCAGAACGTGACTTAATTCGTTTTTTCAGACCCAAAATCAGATGCCGGTAAAAATAATTGAAGGATTGTTTGGTTATTTGTAATTTTTGAATTATCTATGAAAAAAAGAATTACAAATGTTGTTTCGACGGCTAAAATATATCTTTTTCAATACTGCTTTTTGGTGGTTACTAATTTTGTTGCAAATCTTGCATACCAATAATCTCATTGATTATAGGCCGGTTCTTTTTGTGCTGTCTATCTTTTGGTATGCCATTGTTTTAAATGTTACTCCTAAAATTGTGGTTCGGATACTTATTTTATTGAAAATGAATGAGTTGTTAGAGATTAAAAACATTCGACAATATATTTAAATAAAATTCATCAGGTTCTAAATTATACATTTGTCATAGCGATGAAAGAGAAAATTACGATAAAAGACGAATTTGAAGCGATTGAAAACTTTGTGGCTTTTCAAATGGTCGAAATGCCGGAGAATAAAAAAGCACAATGTAACGCCCACTTTAACGGCCCTGGTGTTGACTTATTGATTGAGCCTGGTCTTTTAGTGTGCCTTGTGCGCTCTGTTTTCAATAGGATTAAAGTGAATGACGATTGTTTTTTTGTGGATATCCGGCTACATGCCTATACTTCGAAAGTTTGGTTAATTGTTCGTTATCTTGGCGAAAGAGTTGATACAGAGCCGGTATGTGAGTATCTTAAATTTACCGGCGAAATTTTAATAAAACATTACAAAGGAAAACACCGCCTCGATTTCAGGCAAGACGATAAAGTTAGCGAAATTGAAATGATGATGTGGGATATTTAAATACTAATACATAAAAAAAGGGCTGATTGGTTTATTTCAATCAGCCCTTTTTAGTTTTTTTACGCTAAACCACACCTTGTGCAAGCATTGCTGCAGCCACCTTTACAAAACCGCCAATATTGGCACCGACAACATAATTTACCGAGCCATCGGGCTTTCTGCCATATTTTATACACGTTTTATGTATTTCCTTCATTATCAAATGTAGTTTGGTATCTACTTCATCTTCCTGCCAAGCATATCGCATACTGTTCTGGCTCATCTCCAACCCCGAAACTGCTACGCCACCCGCATTTACAGCTTTTCCGGGTGCAAACGATAACATGTTTGTGGCGAGAATTGCAGCTTCGTTCGTAAGACCCATATTTGAAACTTCGGCAATAAGTTTGCAACCGTTTTTTGCCAATAATTCAACATCGCTAACATCCATTTCGTTTTGGATGGCACAAGGCATGGCAATGTCAGCTTTTTGTTCCCATGGCTTTTTGCCGGGAAAAAATGCACAATTAAATTTTTCGGCATAGGGTTGAACCATATCCATATTTGAGGCTCTTAAATCGAGCATATAATCAATTTTTTCGCTGTCGAGCCCATCAGGGTCGTATATGTATCCATCGGGACCCGAAATTGTCACCACTTTGGCTCTGAGTTCGGTGGCTTTCAGTGCAACGCCCCAGGCCACATTCCCAAAACCCGATATGGCAATTGTTTTACCTGCAATTTGGTAGTTATTGGCTTGCAACATTTCCTGTACAAAATATACGGCACCAAATCCGGTCGCTTCGGGTCTTATGCGACTACCACCATACTCGAAGCCCTTACCGGTAAGTACGCCGGTAAATTCGTTCTTTAGTTTTTTGTATTGTCCGAAAAGATAGCCGATTTCTCTGCCTCCAACGCCAATATCACCGGCTGGTACGTCGGTGTTGGGGCCGATATGCCGGTATAGTTCGCTCATAAATGCCTGACAAAATCGCATTATTTCGTTATCGCTCTTTCCTTTGGGGTTAAAGTCCGAACCCCCTTTGCCGCCACCCATGGGTAACGAGGTCAGGCTGTTTTTAAAGGTTTGTTCGAACCCAAGGAATTTTAATCCGCCCAGCGTTACGGTAGGATGGAAGCGCAATCCGCCTTTGTACGGGCCTATGGCACTATTGAATTCAACCCGGTAACCACGGTTCACCATCACTTCGCCCTTGTCATCAATCCAAGGTACACGAAACATAATTACACGCTCCGGTTCAACCATCCGCTCAAGTATTTTGGCTTTACGGTATTGCGGATTTTGCATGTAGAAATCCCATATCGAATCCACAACTTCGGTTACTGCCTGATGAAACTCTGATTCTCCTGGTGTGCGTTGCTTTACCGATTCGATAAAATCTATAACTTCCTGTTTCATTGCTAATATTTTTAGTTTCTTTGCGTTTACCTACTCAAATAGGTATTCTTTGAGATTGTTTTTCAAGTCAGTTATCGTTAACTGATTCTTATGCAATTTTTAAATTATTGCCGAGTCTGCTAATGATTTTTATCAATTAGTTTAGGGTGAATTTACATCAAAAATCATTCTTTTTTCGTTTTTTTGTGCACAAATTTTTCTCCAATGAAGTTTATTCAGGTTTTTCTTGTATTGTCGGGTTTATTAGGCACAATTTTGGGATGTAAAACCGACCCCCGGTTAAATTGTACCCCGGTTCAATCTAAAATAAATACCAATATACGACGGTTCGATGTCGATTTTGATAATTTGCATCATCAGGTTGATCTTCATCATTTAACGGGGATGTTTGAAAAATATCCCGATTTTTTTCCATTGTATTGTAATTCTGTAATTAAAGTAGGTCATTGGAACGATACGGCAACGCTTAAATATATTAGCATGTTTTTGAATGATCCTGTTTACCGGCAGGTGAGGGATACGACAATGAAATATTTTTCAAATGCGGGGTTGTTCGAAGAAGCGTTTTCGAAGGCATTTACTCGTATGCATTGTTTGTTGCCAAAGATACCGGTTCCGGAAGTGTGTTTCCATTTGAGTGGTTTTAATGAATCGGTGATTGTAACGCCAAAAGAAATATCTTTTAGTATCGAGAACTATCTTGGCGAGAAGAATTTGTTTTACTCACAATTGGGTGTATACACGTGGAAAAGAAGTAGTATGAGACCGGAATTTATTGTGCGCGACGGTGTTTATGCTTGGCTTTCTACAGAATATACCGAACCTTTGGAATCCGATAATTTGCTCGCAAAAATTATTTACAAAGGGAAAGTTGCATTTGCATTGGCAGCCGTATGCCCCGATGTTGACGAAACAATACGATTTGGGTTTACCGACAACCAACTAAAATGGGCCAGACAAAATGAAAAAGCAGTTTGGTTGAATATGGTAGAACAAAAGGCACTTTTTTCGTCGTCGAATGAAGTGTATCGTAATTTTCTGTCCCCTGGTCCTTTTACCGCTTCGTATGGTTCAAATTCGGCTCCCCGTATGGGCGAATATATTGGATACTGTATTGTAAAATCCTTTTTTGAACGGAATAAAGATGTATCGCTTGAGGCATTAATGACATGGAAAGATGCGCAGCAACTGTTGCAACTTTCGGGATATAAACCTTAAATTAGTAGGGATTGAAATTGTATTTTTTACAAGTTTCGTAAAATTCGGGGGTTTGTTTGTATTTAATAATCCATTGATTTATCGATTTCAATAAATTTTCGTCCGATTTACGAATAACCCACGATCTGTTTTGTTCGAAACTTACCGGGATCATAATATCTAAATTGGGAAATTTTTCGGCAAGCACCGATGCTAATTTTTGTTCAACCACCGTGTAAGGTATTTCATTGGCTGCGACCATCGTCACCAATTGTTCGGGGCCATACTCAGAATATTGCACAATATTTATAGAGTCACCAAGTTCTTCAGAAAGATATTCAATGCGTTCTACATAAGGCGATTGTGCTGGTAAATGAACCGTTTGCCCGATAAGATCGTAAACATACTTCACACGAGGCCACTTATTTCTACCTGTGGATTGAACCAAAACCTGTGCCGATTGATAAAAAGGACGGCAGAACGAGAAGTCGCGTTGTAAAATTCGCTCCGGAAACAACATCGAAGCCACGAGATCAACTTTTCCACTTTGAAGCATTTCGAGGTTTTTATGGTAATTGTTCTCTACCTTTAAATCGAGTTTCAAATTCTCACTCTTACAATAAGCCCGTAAAAAATCGTACTGAAGTCCTTTGGTTTCACCATTTTCTACAAAGTAGTTAATCGTATTATAATTGGTTACAGCATGTAAAATGCCATTTTTTTTAATGGTCTCAATATCGCCAAATCCAATCTTATCACCACTTTTTGTACATTGTTTTACAGACAATATGGTTCCGGCAAACCCAAGTATTCCAATTGCAATGGGTACGAAATATTTTTTTTGATTAACTAATCGTAAAAATTCCATGATATGCCAATTTTTGTGAACCGTGGATTTAACGGATAGTGCGGCACAAGGAAGTAATTTCGTCCAACGAGCCCTTCGCCACTGTTAATATTTTGAATGAAGAATCGCATGCGTTTCAGATGAAAGTTGGCGTAACCACCCAATAGCGGGTAATTGCCGGTTTTAATTTCATTTTGATTATAAAACCGGCCTGTTGCCGGGCTGTAACCCGGGGCATAATAGGCGGTGTTATACCTGCACGTGATACCAAACTGGAATTTCAATACTTTGGAATAAGTTCCCTGAATATAAAAATCTGAAAATGCCGAAAAATCGGGTAGGGGTACAACACTGCTATTGCTGGTTGTTTGGTACACTATTTCGTTGTTCC
Organism: Bacteroidota bacterium; assembly: GCA_003249935.1. Lineage (GTDB taxonomy): Bacteria > Bacteroidota > Bacteroidia > Bacteroidales > UBA5342 > SZUA-561. Next base: position 21,908 of record QKHT01000105.1, on the reverse strand, counting down.
ATCTAAACATTCCAAATGCTAATTGCTTGAAAATACCAGCGTTTAAAATAGCCACTTCACTGCCATTCTGTGAAGGAAGTTGGTCGTTGCCAAAATATAACAAATGGCTGGCCACTTCGGTTTTCAGGTCGAACAGCAATCGCCAGGCCGGAATGTTCAGTGTTCCCCAAAGCCTGTTGCGCAATGTTGCATCGAATCCATTGTTCCACCAAAAATGGTTGGAATAGTAGTGGTTCATGAAATAATCGGGTGTTTCGCGGGTAAACGATGCACCGGCTTTTATGATAACCGAATCGCGGAGTGGCAAAACAAACTGTGTACTGCCCGATAGGTTATAATCGCCGGCTTTATATCCCAAAATATAGATACTCGCTTGCGATTCGAACTGAAAGTATTTGCCATTGCGACTAAAAAGTTCGCCGCCCCACTTTACATTGTTGGTTGCATAGCTGCTGTAATTATTATGTGCAAAAGCATACTTTGCCGAATCCATGGTTCGATTTACATTGTTTGCAAGAAATTGTGCATTGGTCAATGCCCATGTTGTATCGGCTATATAGCTCCACGGTGTATTACCAAACTTTTGGTATTCGTGTTCAATAAAAACCCCCACACCAAATGGCGTGTACTTATTCAATCCTTCGGAAAGATACATGGCCACACGGTTCGAAACAGTGCTCTGTTCGGCCCAATCGGCTGTTTTTTCCTTGCTTATGTAGTTGGTTGGGAAATATGTTTGGTTAATAGCACTTTCGTTAAATGCTTTACTGTAGGACGACAAATCCATTGAATGCACAATTGAAGTGACCGGAATGAACCGTTTGATTGTACTGTCTGCAACTTTTGCCTCTTTGTAAAACCCCATTTGATACCGGTGTTTAAAGTTGAGATAGTTGTGCTTGAGCAACGAAGTCGATGCCGTAAGGTTTACCGGAAAGGTCTCTTCTCGTGCATTGGAAACAGGCTTGGTAACCACTGAGTCATATTGAACCCCGCCATTTTCAAAGTTCTCGAATTTGTTTCGGCCACCTTGCAAATAAAAGTTGTATTTTGGTTTAATGTATGAGACCAAAACATTGAGTGCTAAGTGTCTGGTGCTTTGTTTGTCGTATAGTCCCCGGCCGTAAAGGTGCTTGGCCGATACCGCAAAATTAAGATCGGGCGTAATGTTTTGAGCATGGTAAATGGTTAACGATTCTTCACTTCGGTTCGAACCGCCACCACTGGTATAACCGAAATTAGTATAGGGAAACCGTGTGTTAATAAACGTATTCTTCTCCGGAAAGATGGCATAATCACGGTATACATCCAAAAACATAAAACGGTCTTCAATGGGTCGGTCAAAATAAATCATCGACTGGTTGGGTAACCCTAAGTTGCCCATATAACTGTTGGCAATACTATGCTTGTAAACCGGGTTATAAACTGTGAACCCATCCATGACGGTGTCGGCAGGAACCGTGGTGCGATTCAGCGTGTTGTTGTTAATGGTCCAAAAGTACATTCTTGGTACAGTATCGAGGTTTATAATGGCGGCAGTGGTAGCCGGCATCATGGGTTTACCTTGTTGTCCGAAACTTGATGTTGGCAAAATTACTATTGCCAGTAATAAGAATAGTGTTCGCTTCATTAAAAACTAAATTGATACTTTAAGGCCGAAGGAAACGTAAAAGTCCATATCGTTGCAAAACAGTGGTGTTTATTATATCTCCGTTTCATCGGGACAAATATAAAGAATATTCGCCTGTTAATAGTGCAATTAAGGAATCTTATAGCCCATTTTCATGGATTGTTTCGCAAACAAAATAATTCCGCTATTTTTGCGTTAAACCACCAAAGTAAAAGGGATGAATACATTAAGATATATTTCTTCGCTGTTTTTATTAATTCTGGTTAGTCCGATGCAGGCAAATCTGATTGTAAATCATTTCGGCAAATCGGCAATAGGTACTATTTCTTCTCTTTCCGGTATCGATACCGTAGTTATATTTGATGAAATTCATAACGAAACTCAACTTACTTTTACCACAAATTCGTCAAACGATTTTAGCTGGTCGACATTTAGTGAAACTGATGGAGAGGTTCTTATCCCATCTTCAGTTGTTTCGGGTGTTAAATCATCATCTGTTAAGGTAAATGAAGGTGGTTATGTTATGTTGATGAACGGCGTAAAACACTATTATTATGTGGTCGATTACTCAAAATATCAACCTTTGGCCGACACCGCCACAGTAACATTAGTCGATAAAGGGTGTAGTTTCAACGAATTAAATGCTGTTGTTTCCTTTCCAAAAATCGAGGTTTATTCGATTAAAGACAATAAAAAAGCGGAATTAATCCCTGCCAGAACCACATATAACTGGAATGCCACGCCATCTGTAAATGGTTTTCCGGTTTCCAGCTTATCTAAAACAGCCATTGCTCCTGCCCCTTTCGAAGATGTTAAGTATACATTCGATTTGAACCGCTATTTCTTTAATTCCGGAACAACTCCTTTTAATACGGAAGGTAAATCGGTGAATTATAAGGCAATAGCGGTTAATTTTACCAGCATTGTTCACAAAGTAAATGAGCGTAGTGCCGAAAACGAAAAGGAAAAGGATAAATCGGGCACTGCATCCATCGAAGGTTCAGCCCCGTTGGATGTCTCTCTGTCGCTTGAGGGGGTGTCGAAAACAGTGGCTTATTACGATTGGACGATTTGGTCGAACCTCGAAAAAAGTACCGGTGTGATTACCTATCGCGATAAGGAGGCGCGTCATACATTTTTCGAAAATGTGAAAAATATTAATACTACAAATCTTGTCGATTACTACGTAAAAATTACTGTAAGCAATAATTATTGCGAAAAGTCCGATTCGGTTGAGGTTAAACTTCGAACTTCAGAATTGAGTGCGCCGAATATTTTGGTGCTTGGATTCAACAATCGCGGTACTAACGACGAACTCCAGCAGTTTAAGGTGGCTTACAAATCTATTCAGCCGGGCACGTTCCATTGTTGGATTACCAATCGCTGGGGCCGTAAAGTGTATGAGTTTAACGATCCGTCGTATGGCTGGGATGGAAAATCGGGCGGCAAATATGTCTCACCAGGGGTGTATTATTATGTAGTTAAAGCTACCGGTACCGATGGCCGGCCCTATACACTCAAAGGATCATTAACCATATTACGCGAAAAAGGACTATAATTCAAAATTTTGGTTCAACCAAAAAATAAATAAAACAGGTGCCCGAAAAAATCGGACGCCTGTTTTGCTTCTTCCCTAAACGTATGCTTTAGTCGAGTTTTGTAATTCTGTACGTGTATTTCTTTGTCGATGAGGTTACGACAACAAAGTAGTTGCCCGACGAAACCGATGAGCCGTTTTGTGTATTGCCAAGCCATGTAATTGTTTTGCGCGGGGTGCTGTTGCTTTCGGTGTACGTTTTGATGGTTTTTCCCATAATATCCACAATTTCAACGAGTTTTATGTTGCCCGATTCGGCGTTGGACAAGTCAATATTCAATGAAATATAGGTGCTGAAAGGATTTGGCGCAGCGGTTAGGATTTCGGAAGTCGGCACGCCGTCAATTGCACCCGTAGCATCTTTTATACCTTCGTTGTAACCTTTACTATAGGCAATTGTGAATATTGTATCGCAGGCCGTTTGAATGCCTTTCTGAAATCCGTCGACAAAATTTCCCGAACCGGTATTGTATGCACCGCCTTTATCTACCGATATGGCATCCGAAACAATGCCGTTACTTTCTCTTGAACCTGTACTACCGGAATTTGTATTTTGACTGATTTCGCCGCAACTCGTACAATTTTTAAGTAACGAATCGGCACCCGGTTCCAATGCCAAAAATGAGGTGTACGAAGACAGAACACGATTTTTGACCGAAGTTTCAACCACTTTGTTTTGTGCATTCACATCCATCCAGCCACTTTCCATCGATGCAATATACGACGAAACCCATATTTTGCGTTGTAAATCGCAATCCACGCCATTGGCAACCGCATTTAGCGGAACATTCATCGAAAACAGTTTTCCTGCACGTAAGCCTTTCACATTCAGGCTTGCGGGACTTACGGTCGACAGTCGTCCAACGCTCATTTTGTAGTCGTTTATTCCAATGCTGGCTTGTTGTTTTTCGGCTGAACCGAACCAGTAGTAGCTGTTTTCCTGTTTGGGATTGATATCGAAGTTCGCATAAGCGATGCCATTTTCGAACTGTGGCGTGGCTTCGAAAAAGTCAATTTCGCCATCGAGTTTCTGATTCATCCATTGCAACCCTTCGTTAAATGCTGTTTGACTGTTTACTTTTACGAATAATCCTTTCGAAAGTCTGGCAATTTCGCCCAGCGTTTGGTTCGATGCATAGAACGAAATTTGTTCCCAAGCATATCCTGCGTCCGCATAAGCGTACAAATAATCGGCTACGTGTATGGTTGGCACCATTCCGTTGGCCTCTTTTATAAACCTGATTGTTTCGCGAGCCACACTGTCGGCATAAATCCCTTCTCGTGTGTTACTTACCAAAATTATTTCGCCATCCTTAGTCTTTTTAACAAATGCCGCAGCGGGGTTCAGCAAAGAAGATAATTTGTACCGCTTGTATTTTTCTGAAGTGAGCGAGGCAAATGTTTCGTTAATTGCCGACGGTTTAGCTGCAATCCACGTGTTCGATACCAAATCGCCGGTTATTCCCGATACCACAATATTGAACGAATCTGATGTGGTCAGGTTCTTTTCGATAAACGTTTTTACGCCTTTAATGGAACCACTAAACGATACTTCGGCCGGTTGCTGATAGTAGTAGTCGTAGTAATAGTAGTTTTGTCGGGTGGTATCGTGGGCAATGACAAATACAAATTTTCGACCCGTTTTTTCTGCTGGAATAAAATCCGAAGGTTTATAAGCCAGTTGATAAAATACCGAATCGCCTGTGCCACAAACCGAAAAATATGGTTTGCCAAAATTCGGATTTGGTATAGCAAGGGTAAGTGTACCGTTATTAAGTGAACGTGATATTTTAAAATTCCATGTTTTGTCTGAACCTTGTTGCGGCGATATTTCAGGAATTTCGGCTATTGTTGGCTTACTATCCGACGATACATTGATATTAAGCACGCTTATGCCCTTAACCACATCCATGGCATTAAAATAGTTGTACGATTCGAGCGCAGGTAGTTTCAGAATCAGGTTTTTGGCCTCGGGTGTGGCCGGTGTTAAAAAGCTGATTCGGGCTGTACGATTCGATTTTACATTGAGCGGAAAAATCTGAAGGTAGTAATAATCACCATAATATTTGTAAATAATCATGGGGTCTTGTCGTCTTTTTACAATACCCTCGTAAATTTCAGTTGCTTCCCTGCGGTCCATAATGTAGGCTTGCTGCCATTGTTCGCCCACCTTAAGCCAGGCATCGTACATGGTTGAACCGGTCGGTAAATTGAACCCGAACTGAACTTCGAGTGAGTCCGATTTGATCGTTGGTTTGTAATTGGCCGCCGAAAAGGTGACTTCCATCGTTACATCGAAATACATGCCTTGCGACACTAATTTGTAGTCAATTTTGTCAATAGTGCCGTTCGACCAGGTGCTCCAGTCGCCTCTTGGGTCACCGATACGAATCCAACTATAAGCCTTAGCCTGAATGGCCATGGCCAATATGACCGAAAAAGTAAGTAAAATACGTTTCATATTATTATCGATTGTATTGTTAATCAATTGTTTGATAATTCAAATTTACACAATTTTAATGAGTTTCACAGTTAAAACATTATTTTGGTTCGAACCTTTTAATCACCTGTTGTAACAAAAACAAAGTGTCGTTTTGCCGAAAAATGGTTGCATCGTTTTAATATTAATTCATGTGAAATTTGGGTTCAATGGCCTATATTGTATCTATCTGTGTATCTTTGTAACGCTTTTAAAGGGTATGGGAATAAAAAATTCATTTCTATTGTCAAACAATCGAAAACAGTAAAATTGTTTTGAAAGAAAAGCTTACAGATAGCGAATTAATCGCCATGGTAAATGGGGGCAATCAACAAGCTTTTAGCGAGTTGATGAAGCGTTATCGTAAAATGGTAGCACGCGTGGTTATTGGAATGCTGGGCGATACACCCGAAGCCGATGATGTAGGTCAGGAGGTTTTTGTTAGGTTTTACCAATCTATTTCAAGTTTCAGGGGCGATTCGGCATTAGGAACTTATTTAACGCGCATTGCTATCAATCTTTCGCTCAACGAATTAAATTCGCGGAAAAGAAGGTTTCTGTTCTTTAGCGTAAAAGACGACGAACAGCCGTTGCCCGATTTGGCCGATGAAGCCAATGTCGACGAATCGTTGAGCCGGAATGAACTGATCGAAAAAGCACTCGCTCATCTCGACCCGAAATTCAGATCGGTTATCTTGTTGAGGCTAATAGAGGGCTACTCTACAAAGGAAACGGCCGAAATGCTTGGGGTGCCGTTGGGTACCGTACTTAGCAGGCTTACACGGGCTCAGGACCGACTAAAAGAAATTGTTTCGAAGTTGTCTCGCGAAATGGTTATAAATACCGCCGACACAACCGCGAAAGTGAAAGTTAAAACAGAATTGAAATGAAAAGTAAAACATTCAATCCCGAAAAAAACATTGGCAATTTTTTCGAAAACTACGATGCCGACTTTAAGCCGTTTTTCGAAACACGTGTAATGGCTCGTATCGAAAACATGGTGATGTCCTATCAAATGAACCGCGATTTTGCGTTTCGGAAAATTTTTATGCCTGCTCTTGCTACGCTGGTTGTGGTGTTTGTTCTGGCAGTCATTATGGGGCAGGGTATTTCGGTTCAATCCTTAATGGGCTGGACCAATATCGATATGGAAAGTGCAATTGCCAGTTCGATGGGATATTAATGTAAAAAATACATTATGTGGACAAATAAAATTAAACAGATTAATTGGAAGCCATTTTTACAGTTTTCTGCTGTTTTGGTCGTGGGTTTTTTTATTGGGTTCTTTACGCAAAGTACACTTACTGCCAATCGTTTGCGAAATTATCGTTGGAACGATTATGAGCAACGCTTTTGGACCGAAGCACTTAATAAAGTAAATGCCACCGATGCGCAAAAGGAAAAGATTTTGCCCATTGTAAAGAAATATGGCGATAAAGGTCACCAGATTATGCGGAACTCAATGGCTCAAATGGAACCACTTTGGAACGAAATGTACAATAATATTAAGCCTCTATTGAACAAAGAACAATGGGCAATGTTTCAGACCTTGCGCGACGAACGAATGAAAAAGTTGAAGGATCGATCAAGAGGACATCGCGACGAAGAGAGGCCCGGGCCGTTACCCAATGGTGATGGTGCTAAAAGAGGCCTACGGCCCGATTCATTAAAATTAAAGTAACGAATGCAGAAAATAGAACTGTTGTCGCCGGCCCGTAATGCGGAAATCGGCTTCGCAGCAATTAATCATGGTGCCGATGCAGTATATATTGGTGCCGACAAATTCGGTGCCCGTGCGGCGGCCGGAAATTCAGTTCAGGATATTGAAAAATTGGTAAAGTATGCACACAGGTACAATGCGCGCATTTTTACCACCTTAAATACCATATTCAACGATGATGAAATTGTTGAAGCCGAAAAATTAGCCTGGGATTTATATCGTGCCGGAGTCGATGCGCTCATTGTACAGGATTTGGGTCTAGTGAAGTGTAATCTCCCTCCCATGGAGATTCATGCCAGTACACAAACCGATAACCGTACGCCCCAAAAGGTTCAGTTTCTCGAAAGTCTTGGTTTTTCGCAAGTTGTGTTGGCCCGCGAACTAACCATGACGCAAATCAAAGCCATAAAAGAACAGACTACCGCTGCACTCGAATTTTTTATTCATGGTGCACTTTGTGTGGCATATAGCGGCCGCTGTTATATTAGTCAGGCCTTTACCGGACGAAGTGCTAACCGTGGCGAATGTGCGCAATTTTGCCGTTTGCCCTATACGCTCGAAGATAAAAATGGTATTCAGATTGCCGAAAGTGCCCATTGGCTCTCTATTCGCGATCTCAATCTTACCGAAAATCTATCGGCACTTATCGATGCCGGCATCTCTTCTTTTAAAATCGAAGGGCGATTAAAAGATATAGGCTACGTTAAAAATATAACGGCACATTATCGTCAGACTTTAGACGGTATTTTGGCCGGAACCCCCGGTCTTGTTAAATCATCATCGGGAAAATGTACCTACTTTTTCGAACCGAACCCCAACAAAAGCTTTAATCGCGGGTTCACTACCTATTTTGTTCAGGACCGACAGCCCAATGTACTTCAACGGGCTACACCAAAATCTACCGGCGAGGTTTTTGGTCGAACCATAAAGGTCGCCGAAAATTATCTTCAGGTGCAGAGTACGGCCCAAAGTGTTAATGGCGACGGATTCTGTTTTCTCGACAATAACGGTAAATTGGTCGGTTTTAAAGCCGACAAAGTAGACGGAAACCGTATCTACTGGAACAATTTTCCCAAAGGTCTCCAGTCGGGCACCATGTTGTACCGAAATTTCGATAAAGGGTTCGAGGACATCATGCAAAAAAACAGTGCCGAAAGAAAAATATCGCTGAACGTAAAGCTCATTATAAGCAAAAATGTTGTGCGTTTAGAAGCAATTGACGAAGATCAACGGAACTCTGTTGTTTACAGGCATATCGCGCTTGAACCGGCTGGTAACCCTGGTGGGGTGAACCAAAAACTGCACGATTCGCTTCGTAAGGCGGGTAATTCGATCTGGTATGTGGCCGAAGCTGTTCTGGATAATGAGGCCAATCTTTTCCTTCCGGCTTCGGTGCTTGGCGAAATGAAAAACGAATTGCTCGAAGCGCATTTGCACACACGGCTCATAAATTACAAAACAGGTTCGAAACCTGTTATTGCTGATCAACCAATGGTTTATGTGTCCGATAAACCGGCTTTTCAGGAAAATATACTCAATAGCAAGGCTGCTGCTGTAATGGCCACGGCGGGGTTCATTGTAGAAAAAGAAGCCTACGAAACCGAACAGGTTATTGAAGACGTACCGCTAATGACTACAAAACATTGTATAAAATACGAAATGCAAATTTGTCCGCGTTACCAAAAAGGGCAGGCCAAAGCCGAACCCTATTGGCTGGTTACACCCGAAGGCCAAAAGTTGCGTCTGGTATTCAATTGTGCAAAATGCGAAATGGAAGTGGTTGGCCGATTAAAAGGCCTATAATCAGTTTGTTAAGCTGTCGATGAAAATCGTGAGCAGTTGCGCCGCTGTTTTTACCACAATATCAGCACCTTCGTCGGCCAGTATTTTGTCGCTCAACACACCGGTGTTTATAGCCATGCATTTCAATCCGGCTGCCTTTGCCGATTCTATGCCTAATGGGGCATTTTCTATCACTACTGTTTCTTCGGGTTTATAGCCCGACTTGTGCAGGGCCATCAGGTATGGTTCCGGGTGTGGTTTTCCATGAATCACGTCGAAACCTGTAACCATACGATCTTCGGAAAAAACGCCGGGAAACGATGTGTTCAATTTTGCCAACAACATCTTTTGCGACGAACCCGTAACCACCCAAAGTTCAATATGCTTTGACTGAAGAAAACTGATTACTTCCGGCATTCCTTGTATGATGCCCCCATCCGGCCACTGTTCCATCAAAATGGTTTTATTGCCGTATATGGTATCTATCTCCACTTGGGTTGCGTTCCGGCCGTATTGTGCATTATATGCAAGGTTTATGGTGCCACTGCCGGTTCTGCCTTCGTTCATATAGGCCTGTTCGTGCGTAAAATTTAATCCCGACATGTTAAATGACCGAACCCAGCAATCGGCATGTGCCGGCATCGAATCGAATAATACGCCGTCCATATCAAAAAAAACGGCTTTTAACCCTTTTAAATTCATTCTGCTATTCTTAAAGTTTCCGCATTTTTGGCGGAACACTGTTTTATTTTGGCAAAATTACATTTTTTCAATTGGCATTCCTCATCCGATAATAAAAGTTAGTAAATTTGTGCCCCGAACAATTTTATCAATACAGGCATACCACCACTGTTTTTTATTGTTGGATGCCAATAAATTAAGATTTTTAAATGAATACAATTGCAATTTGCAGCGACCACGCAGGGTTTGAGTTAAAGGAAAAAGTAAAGGTCTTTTTAACGGAAAAAGGCTACTCCGTAGAGGATTTCGGTACTCATTCGGCGGAGAGTTGCGACTATGCCGATTTTGCACATCCTATGGCTCATGCCATCGAAGAGGGAAAACATCACACCGGTATTTCTATTTGTGGCAGTGGAAACGGCATTAATATCACCGTAAACAAGCACCAGGGCATTCGCTCTGCGCTCTGCTGGAATGCCGAAATAAGCAAGTTGGCCCGTGAGCACAACAATGCCAACGTTTGTGCCCTTCCCGCACGGTTCATAACAGAAGCCGAAGCTTACGAAATTATTGACCTCTTTTTAAATACCGCTTTCGAAGGAGGTCGCCACCAGACCCGAATAGACAAAATACCGGTATATCATTGCAAATAGGGCATTTTTTTAGTTCAGACGTTTTGTATTTGTAGCGATAATTCGAATCTTTTTATATTATCATTGCAAAAACCAAAACATCAAGCTATTTTTGCAGACTTAAAACTGACAAATATCAGTGTGTTAATTGTCTTGAATTAAATAAAATGCCAGAAGTTTCGAATCGAGGTAAAATCATGCCGGCTTCGCCTATCAGGAAGCTGGTGCCATTGGCAAATAAAGCCAAAGCTAAGGGTGTAAAAGTGTATCATCTCAATATCGGCCAGCCCGATTTACCTACACCACCCGAAGCGCTTGAGGCGATTCGAAACATCGATCGCAAAATTCTTGAATATTCGCCCAGTGAAGGGTTATTGAGTTACAGGCAAAAGCTGGTACAATACTATGCCAAGTTCAATATTGATGTTACGGCCGACGATATTATTATCACCACCGGTGGTAGCGAAGCGGTGACATTTACATTTTTATCGTGTCTCGATCCGGGCGACGAGATTATTGTGCCTGAACCAAGTTATGCGAACTATACAGCATTTGCCATTGTTTCGGGTGCCATCATTAAAACGGTGCCGTCGCATATCGAAGATGGTTTTGCGTTGCCGCCTATCGAAAAGTTCGAAGCGTTAATCACACCCCGTACCAAAGGGATTATGATTTGCAATCCGAACAACCCCACCGGTTATTTGTATACCCGCGAAGAGCTTAATTCCATTCGCGATTTGGTAAAAAAATACGATTTATTCCTATTTTCCGATGAGGTTTACCGCGAGTTTTGCTATACCGGCGCACCATACATCTCTGCTTTTCACCTCGAAGGCATTCAGGATAACGTGGTGTTGTTCGATTCGGTTTCGAAACGCTACAGCGAATGTGGCACGCGAACCGGTATGTTGGTAACCAAAAATGCCACTGTAAAACAAAATGTGATGAAGTTTTGTCAAGCACGACTCAGCCCGCCACTAATTGGCCAAATAGCTGGTGAAGCTTCGCTCAACGCTTCGGACGATTATGTTCTTTCGTGCTACAATCAGTATGTTGAGCGCCGTAAATTTCTGGTTGATGGGCTGAACCGAATTGCTGGTGTATATTGCCCCATTCCGATGGGTGCATTTTATTGCGTAGCCAAACTGCCGGTAGACGATGCCGATAAGTTTTGTGCATGGATGCTCGACGAGTTTGAGTTCGAAGGCAAAACAGTGTTTATGGCACCAATGTCGGGTTTTTATACTACCCCGGGTATTGGCGTAAATGAGGTGCGTATTGCGTATGTGCTAAACAAGGAAGATCTTGGTGTTGCACTGAAAGTGCTTCAGGAAGGGTTAAAAGCTTATCCGGGCAGGGTTCTCGAATAGACTCACTTAAAAAGGTTCAAAATAAAAATATAAAAGGCATCTCATTGATTGGGGTGCCTTTTTGGGTTGAACCCCTTAATAGGAGAGGGTGAGGAGATCGCCGCTCTGTGTGATTTTGTATTTTGTGAGGGATTTGGATGTCGGACCGCTTAGTACTGCCCCGGTTGAAGCATATCGGGCACCGTGTCTTGAGCAGGTGAATTGCCCCGTGGAGGCACTGTAGTTTAATCCTACCGATTCGTGCGTGCATATTGCCGAAAGAGCCACAAAACCGGCTGCCGTGTGAATAATAACAATATTACCTGACTTTAAATAACCGTTTACATGACGTAATGCCGCATTTTCGGGTTGAGAAAGGTCAAATGTTGTACCCGAAGGTAAACTTGGCGAATCACTGCCGCTATTGGGTGCACATCCGGTAATGACTAAAGGTGTAACGATTGCCACGCCGGCTCCGGCTGCCATGTTGAATAAAAATTTCCTGCGATCCATTTGATTATTTTCAACTATAACGGATAACCCGATGAGAATATTACGTCGGTTATTGTTAAACTAAAATAAGTAAGTGAAAATGAGTCTTATTTTTAACCTTACAATTCTAACCGGCCATCGACAATATGAAGCGATCGGTCGGCTATTTCGGCCAGGTGCGGGTCGTGAGATACTATAACAAATGTTTGATTGAGTGTGGCTTTCAGTTTTGCGAACAGAACATGCATTTCGTCGCGGTTTTTGCTGTCGAGATTGCCGGTCGGCTCATCGGCAAATACTACCGCCGGATTGTTGATTAGTGCGCGTGCTACTGCTACGCGCTGTTTTTCACCGCCCGAAAGTTCGGCGGGTTTGTGTAACAAACGATGCCCAAGACCCATGAGTTCGAGCAATTCTTTGGCCCGTTGTTCCGATTTTTTTTGCGACTTTTTGCCAATAAGGGCTGGCATCATTACATTTTCGATGGCATTAAATTCCGGCAAGAGCTGATGAAACTGAAAAATAAATCCAATTTGAGTGTTGCGAACATCTGCCATCATATTGGCCGAAAGGTTGTCGATTCGTTTGTTGTTAATTTCGATGGTGCCCGAAGTTGGTTTTTCCAAAGTGCCTAAAATTTGCAGTAACGTTGTTTTTCCGGCACCACTTGCTCCCACAATAGAAACGACCTCGCCCCTGTGGATTTCAAGATCTATACCCTTAAGTACTTCAACCGTCCCATAGTTTTTAGTAATTCCAGTGGCTTTTATCATAACTGATTAAATGGAGAAGTCGTTGTTTTTACTGTTTTTATCTTCGTATTTTATCTTCCATTTGGTACCGGGTGGTTCTGTTGGTTCTGCGGGCGGTATAACATCTTTGGTCATATCCACCATCTGATCTTTTGCCGAATCAATATCTTGTTTTACCGTAGTGGAAACATCATTAAATTCCTGCTTAATGTCCTGAGTATGGTTATTTATTTCTTGTTTAATGTCGTTGGTTGCTTTTTGAAACTCGCGCATCCCTTTGCCAAGCATTTTTGCAAATTCCGGAATTCTGTCTGCTCCAAAGAAAAGGAGTATGGCGAGAAAAACGATAAATATTTCACCTCCTGAAAGTCCCATTGTCCATTATTTTAGTGTGGTAAAGATAACCATTTTGAACGACACAAGGTACAATTAAAACAAAAAAGAGACCGGACAACCGGTCTCTTTATATTGATAAATTAAAATCTAATCTTAAGCTTTATCCTGTTTGGCAAGATACTTTTTAATTAAGTCGTAAGATACTGGTGTGGCAACATACACAGAAGAGAATGTACCGATTAATATACCAATAAACAATGCAAACACAAATCCGCGGATAACTTCACCACCGAAAAGCAGAATAGCAAGGAGAACCAGAAGTGTGGTCAATGCTGTATTTAAAGTACGACCCAGCGTTTGGTTAAGTGCTTTGTTCATGTTTTCTTCCAAATCCTTCTTTGGGAACAGACCCATGCGCTCGCGGATACGGTCGTAAATAATCACCGTATCGTTGATTGAATAACCGATTACGGTAAGAATGGCTGCTATAAACGACTGGTCAATTTGCATACTAAATGGCATTATATTCGATAGAAGAGAATACAAACCAATTACAAACAAGGTGTCGTGAACCAGTGAGGCCAGTGCCCCAACACTAAAACGCCAGTTGCGGAAACGGAGGAAAATGTATAACGAAATACCAATCAGTGAAAACAATACAGCCCAGAAAGCCTGCTTTTTAATATCATCGGCAATCGTAGGACCTACCATCGAAGAACTCATGATATTGTTATTCTTGAACGATTCGAATGTAGTTGTTGCCGGTAAAAATTGTTTTACACCTTCGAATAGTTTTGTCTCTACAATATCGTCAATGTCTTTACCAACCTCGTTAATCTTATAGTTTGTTCCAACTTTTATTTGGTTATCACTACCAAATGTTTTGGCATCGGGCATTGCACCTTCGAAAGCATTTTTCAAAGAGGCTTGTACTTCCTGTACGGTTACGGCTTTTTCGAAACGAATAACATAATTGCGACCACCCGTAAAGTCGATACCTTTATCAAACCCTTTAAATACAACCGAAACAAGGCAAATCATTAAATAGATGCCAATTGCCCAATATACGGTTTTGCGGGTACCAATAAAGTCCCATTTCGGATTGCGCAAAAAGTTGTGAGTAATTTTAGTGTCGAAAGATAACTTGTAATCTTTTGAGAGTAACCATTCGTAAATTAACCGCGAAACAAACACACCTGTAAAGAACGAAGTGGCAATACCAATCATCAGCGTAGTTGCGAAACCGCGAATCGGGCCCGAACCAAACATAAAGAGGATAATACCCGTAAGCATCGTGGTAAAGTTTCCGTCGAAAATTGCCGAAAATGCATTGGAGTAACCTTCCGAAATGGCTACTTTCATCCCTTTTCCAGCCGCCAATTCTTCGCGAATACGTTCATAAATAATTACGTTTGCATCTACTGCCATACCCAGTGTGAGCACAATACCCGCTATACCGGGCAATGTAAGCACAGCCGTAAAAGACGCGAGTACGCCCATCAGGAAGAAGAGGTTAACAATCAATGCGATGTCGGCAACTAAACCGGCTGTAACACCATAATAGAATACCATATAAACCAAAACCAGAATAAAGGCAATTGCAAACGAACCGAACCCGCTGTTTATCGCTTCTTTACCAAGTGACGGCCCAACGATGTCTTCGTTGACGATATATGCCGGTGCAGGCATTTTACCCGATTTTAATACGTTAGCTAAGTCTTTAGCCTCTTCAACAGTAAAATTACCTGTAATCTGCGAACGTCCTCCGGTAATTTCGCCCTGAACATTTGGGAATGAGTAAACATATCCGTCAAGAACAATGGCAATCGAGTGGCCAATGTTTTCTTTTGTTAAACGAGCCCAGGTGTTTGCACCTTCTCCATTCATCGCCATTTCTACTTCGGCTGTTGCTCTGCCCTGTCCGAAATCGGCTCTTGCATCGGTAATTACACTGCCATCGAGTGGTGCTACGCCATTTCGTGTGGTCACTTTAAGTGCAATCAACTGATAAACCTGACCGGCTTTGTCGTATGGTTTTACGGTCCAACCTAATTTTAATTCGCGTGGCAATACACTGCGAACCTGTGGCATGTTGAGATATTTGTTTACTTGTGCTGTATCTTTAGCTAAAGCATAACCTACAACTGGTCCGCTACCAACTTGTCCGTCCTGAGTAAAGTTTGGATTAAGTACCGAGAAAAGAGGATATTCTTTCGCTCTGTCCTTGGCATTAACATCATCTTTTTTGCCTTCTGAAGCCATTTTAGCTTTTAGGGCTTCCAAATCGTTAGCTGCCTTATTAACGGTGGTGTCTGATGCCGTTTTTGTAGTATCGAGACCTACGCCATTTTCAGTTGCCGTATTGAAATCTTTTATAACCTGATTGGCCTGTGTAAACGCACCATAAATTTGTTGGAAATCGTATGTTTCCCAAAATTCGAGGTTAGCGGTTCCCTGCAACAGTTTGCGAACGCGTTCGCGATCTTTTACACCGGGCAGTTCAACCAAAATACGACCTGCCGATTTAAGACCAAGTTGCTGAATATTGGGTTGAGCCACACCAAAACGGTCGATACGAGTACGTAATACGTTGAAGGAGTTGCTAATAGCACCCTCGGCCTCCGAACGAATAACCTTTAAAACTTCGTTGTTGGTAGAGTTATAGCTTATTTTTTCTTTTAGCTCAATGGTGTTGAATACTGCGGCTAATCGGGCACCCGGATCCACTTGTTCGAATGATTTACCAAAAAGTGTAATAAAGTCTTCCTGACTGTCTTTCATCTTGTTTTTGGCAAGATCCATTGCTTTTAAAAAAGTTGGATCTTTACTGAAATTGGAAAGTGCATTCACAATATCTGGCACCGAAACTTCGAGAACAACATTCATCCCGCCCTTGAGGTCGAGACCCATATTAATCTCCAAAGCCTTACACTTTTTATAGGTAAAGTCTATGATTCCCAAGTTGTAAACTACTTCACTACCCAATGAATCGAGGTAGTGATACTCTTTTTGCATATCGCCTTTTGCGAATTCCTTAGCCTGCTTTTCTATCTTCCGAGTTACAAAGGTAAATGATAACTGGTAAATACTGACTAAGGTTAATAAGATGGCGAACAGCCTGATAAAACCTTTGTTTTGCATCGTTTATTTGTTTTTTTCGTTGGATTTTAACAAATCTTTCAATCTTTATTTGACGTGCAAATATATTCGTTTTTTTTAAATAACCTTGAGGTAACCGAAGTAATTATGCCCCAAATTGGCTTAAAAGATGTTTTTTTATCGTTTTTATCCCTGTCTGCTTTTAAATGATTACTTTTACTGCCCTTATGTTAAAGGCCGATTTAATTTGCAGAAATATTAAACCTTTTTTGGTAATGGAGATACTCGAAAAGGCACAGGAGATGCAGAAAAAAGGTATCGATGTGGTTCATCTCGAGGTGGGTGAACCCGATTTTGAACTGCCCGAATGTGTGGCCAATGCTGTACACAAAGCTGTTGATGACGGTCATACACACTACACCCATTCGTTGGGAATGCCCCAACTCCGAGCTGCAATTTGTAACTATTACAAACAACAATACCATGTTTTGGTCGAACCGGAGCAGGTGTTGGTCACTTCCGGCAGTTCGCCGGCCATTTTGTTGGTGCTAATGGTTTTGCTTAATGCCGGCGACGAAATACTGATGTCCGACCCCGGTTATGCCTGTTACGATAGTTTTGTACAAAGTGCCGGTGGTGTTTCGAAAAAATTTAATATTTACGAATCCGATGGATACCAAATTAATGTGTCTGCGGTTCAGCAAATGATAAACCAACGGACGCGGGGTGTTTTTGTTAATTCGCCAATGAACCCAACCGGCGTACTTCAGTCGCCCGAGGTTTTAAAGCAACTCGCCGAACTGCCGGTGCCGGTTATTTCCGACGAGATTTATCATGGACTTACCTACGGCTGCACGGCCCGTTCGATGCTCGAATTTACTGATAACGCCTTTATATTAAACGGCTTTTCGAAATTGTTTGCCATGACGGGTCTCCGCCTGGGATATGTAATTGCACCAAAAAAATATATGCGGGCGTTACAGATTTTGCACCAAAACTTGTTTATTTCGGCTTGTTCTTTGTCGCAATATGCCGGTATTGCTGCGCTGACACAGGCCAGCAACGATGTGGAAAACAGGCGTAAAATATACGATGCCCGCCGCATTTATCTTATTGAACGATTGCGTGGTATGGGGTTCAGTATAGAAATACCACCCCAAGGAGCATTTTATGTTTATGTTAATGCACAACACATGGCATCCGATTCTTACAAACTGGCGTTCGATATTCTCGAAAAAGCACATGTTGGCGTAACGCCTGGTGTTGATTTTGGGTCCAATGGCGAAGGTTACCTGCGGTTTTCATACGCCAATTCAATCGAAAATATCGAAAAAGGCATGAACCGGTTGCAGCAATATATTATTTCTAAAGGTCTATAATCAACAATTTCGATTCATATTTGCTAAGTTCGAAACGGTTGTTTAGCAAATGATCTAAATTGCCACTAACCGACTGTGTTTCGAAACCATTGGTAATTTTGCCCGTTAACAACTTGTTTTCGGCTTTTGTAAATTTTAATTTTAAATCCATAGGAATATTGAGCCCAAATTCGGCCCCAACGCTCGAAAAGTTGCAACAAATAAGCATAATCTGATTGTGGCTGTAGCGGGCAAAGGCGTACACATGGTTTTGGTTGAACCCTGCGGTATGCTGGTTGGCCCACATTAGATCGTAAAACGCCCCACTGTGCGATGCGGAGCTGTTTAACGAAAGATTCAGGATATTTTGATAGAATGTTCTGATGCTCTTTTGCTCATCCGAAAGCAATTCGCCATCCCACTGGCCGTTGTTGGCCCATTTACTTACAGAATCTACCGACCAAAAGTCGAAAATAGTGGTTCGTCCGTCGGTACCGCTGAACCCCTCGGCTTCGTTGGCCGGTTCGCCCAGTTCTTGCCCGAAATAGAGCATAAAGGGGTTCAACCCGAAAAACAATGCGGTAACCACTGCAGGCAATGCTTTGTACGCATTGCCGGCAAAAAATGGTGACGCAATCCGTTGTTCGTCGTGGTTTTCGAGAAAGTAAAGCATGTGTTTGCGTATATCATCGACATTTTGCCAGCACCATGTAATGTCGCTGGCATTCTGATAACCGGCCACAATATTGCGTAGTGTATCGTAAAAGCCAACTTTGTCGTACAGGTAATCGAATCCGGCAGTAATGTATTTCCGGTAGTTGTTTGGCTGATATATTTCGGCAATAAACACCATGTCGGGGTATTCGGCCCTGACCACCGTAATGGCGTATTGCCAAAAGGCATCGGGCACCATTTCGGCCATGTCGCAACGGAATGCATCTACGCCTTTGCCCGCCCAGAAAAGCAGGATATTGGTCATTTTAAGCCAGGTATCGGGAATGGGGTCGTATTGCCCGGTGCCATGCACATAGTCGTAACCATAATTCAGTTTTATGGTTTCGAACCAATCGTTAATGCCCGGCCGGGCCGAAAAGCAATCGTTGCCGGTAACTTTGGCCGGCATTTCGGTATAATTGCCCGCAACGGGAAGGTGCAACGGTTCACCCGGAATATAATAAAAGTTGTTGAGTGGCGAAAAAGCCCAATCGGTTACGTCGTTTTCGCCGAGGCTATCGATATCGGATGGTTTGCACTTCGAGTGGTAGGTGCGCGCCACATGATTGGGTACAAAGTCGATCACTACTTTAAGTCCGTGATTGTGGGTGCGGGTCACCAACGCTTCGAATTCGGCCATACGGGAGGCAACGTCTTCGGCCAGTTCGGGTGCAATATCGTAGTAGTCGCGAATGGCATAGGGCGAACCGGCGATGCCTTTGACAATACATGCCGGATCGGCCGGAATATTTTCGAACCCGGTAGCCGTAGCATGGTCGATAAGCCCTGTGTACCAGACGTGTGTAATGCCTAAAGCTTTAATGGATGCGAGAGCCTTGTCGTTGATATGGTTCATTTTGGCTGAACCATTTTGGGCTAAAGTGCCGTTGATTACGTTTTTTATTGGTGCATTGCCAAATAAACGGGTGAAAATCTGATATATTTGAACCTTGTTAGTCATCGGTATTGTTAAATTTTTTTCTAAACATAATAGAGATTCATGAGAAAATCAATTTTAATCTCATTTTTTCTACTTCTTTTGGGTTTCGCTAAGGCTCAGTTTTATCTTGCAGGCACCGAAAGTGGTTCAACCAAATGGAATTACATTGGTAACGATACGTTCAAAATTATTTATCCCTTGGGATTCGATTCGTTAGCCCGTACCACCTTTGCAAAATTCGGCCATGTATATTCCCGTTCGCAACAAACCATGCAAACCGGCATCAGACCCATTCAGGTGCTGTTGCACCCATATACCGTCTATTCCAACGGTTGGATGTCGCCCGCGCCATGGCATATGGAACTGCTTACCACGCCGTCGCAAACACTTTTTGGCGGCGAATATATCAACAAATTAGTGGTTCACGAATTGCGTCATACGTTACAAATGGATAAGATAGATATTGGCTTTACCCATGCCATGCGGTGGCTTGGTGGCGATGCGGCACACAGTTTAGTGCTGGGATTGTATGTGCCACAATGGTATCTCGAAGGCGATGCAGTATTGGCCGAAACCATGTACAGCCGAACCGGGCGAGGGCGCTTGCCGGCGTTCGAAATGCCATACCGTGCACTGATGCTCGAAAAGGGTGTTAAGGATTACGACCGCACGTTACTTGGTTCGTACAAAACATATATCCCCAACCATTATATTACCGGGTTTCAGATTGTGGCGGCCAACACAATTTATAACCGCAAAGGTATTTTTGAAGAAAAACTGACCTCGATAGGAGCCACGCCATGGTGTCGCCAAGGCATCCTGCCATTTCGTTCGGGGCGGAAAGGGGGATTTTTCGATGTAGCCGTGTCGCATCTCGATAGCTTATGGCGGGTACAAGATGCGGCAGTGAGGGCCGAACGCTACAAAATGTTGCCGGTTGGCGCATCAAAACGGTACGAATCGTTTACCTGCCTCAAAGCCATTGGACCAAATTTGTTGGTGCAGCACACGGGTTTCGATTTGATTCCCGAAATAGGTTTGGTGGATAGTGGTATGAACTATAAATCGTTGGTACAGCGGGGTGTTTTGGCTGAACCGGCATTTTCGGCCAACGGGCGTACATTGGTATGGGCATCGCGTGTGCAGCATCCGCGTTGGGAAATGGCATCGTCGTCGGATTTGTTTGCGTACGATATGGTTTCGGGTCGAACCCGCCGCATAACCACTGGCGAGCGACTTTTTGCACCCGACATTCACCCGGTAAACGATTCGATTCTTGCGGTTCGGTACGATCTCCGAAGCAATTGCCATGTGGTAATGCTTTCGGGCAGAACCGGACAGGTGATAAAAATCTACGAAAATGTCGGCAATGCCTACCTTATCGGGCCGAAATGGAGTCCGGATGGCAAACGTTTTGTGGTGATAGAAAACGACGTTGATGTGAAACGAATGGTAATGGTAGAGGTTGCAACGGGTAAAAAAACGGTACTTTTGGATGCTGCGACCACCGAGATTTCTTCGCTTGCCTGGCGCGATGAGGGCACGGTACTTTTTACCGGCGGATTCTCGGGCATCAGTAATATTTATGCGTTAGATGTGGCATCGCACAATGTGAGTCAAATGACTAATGCCCGTTTTGGGGCCGATTATGTGGCTGCTTCACCGTCTTCAGGTATTCAATATTTTTCTAATTATACGTCGGATGGCTACAAACTGAGCGAATATAAAGCCCACATGGCAAAACCGCTCGAAACAGTCCTGAACTTATCGAATAATTTTGCTGCTCAACTCAGGCCACAGTTTGGTACGCCGGTGGATTTTTCGGTTCAGCCACAAGACACAGCCCAATTAACCACGTACAGATACCGTAAACTACCCCATGCCGTTAATTTCCATTCGTGGGCTTGGGGCTCCGGTGTGGTCAATAATCAGGTGTTTGGTAGTGCGGCGGTATTGTCGCAAAATATTCTGGGAAATACTGTGTTAACCGGCTATTACGATGGAAATCCCGGCACGTTGGAAACCTGGAAAATGTCGCTGGCTTACTATGGGTGGTTTCCGGTGATTAAAATCGACGCCAGCAGTGCCGATTTTACCAACCGGTTCAATAATGTAAATGCCGATGTCAGTGTGCCGTTGCAATGGAACCGGCTGGCATGGGATTTTGGCATAAAAACGTTTGCCGGAACGCAGATTCAGCAATACAAAGGGTCTTATTTTCACAACTTTAGTTATGGTGTAAGCGCATATGTCTCTAAACAGCGTGCCTATCTCGATCTCTATTCACCACTCTCGGTAAGTGGTTCAGCCAAAATAACCACCGATAATGGGGTTGGCGACAGGGTTT
>QKHT01000322.1 GCA_003249935.1 Bacteroidota bacterium | reverse complement strand
GGATAACCTTGTTCAACCAGATTTTTAATGGTGCCTGTTCCGTTTGTTTCGGCCCTGAACATATCCCCACGTTTAATGGTTAACGCAGGCAATTGTTCTTTATTAAAATTGATGGTCGCTTTTTGCTGAGCTGTTGCTAAATTACAACTAATGCTAAAAGCAAATAGACCAACAATACAATTAATCATTAATGTCCTGCTCACTACAAATTGTTTCACACCCTGAATTTTAATCCGCATAAAATTATTCTCAAAAAATGTGGAATGGAACGCTCGATCTTTTATTCACGTTTGTTTCATGGATTATATTTATTATTACTATCAAAGTTTTACAAATGATTTGGTTTGAAGACTTTTATTTCCAATTACTTTTAAAACATAGGCTCCTTTAGATAAACCGGAAACATCGATGTAATCTGTTCCATTAAAATGCGGTTGCGACAATATCAATTTCCCCTGTACATTATAGATTTCAAGAATTGCATTTTCAATCAGATTGTCGAGATAAAGCCTATCGTTTACCGGATTAGGATAAATTTTCACATTATCGCACTGCGTTTTGTTCGCCCCCAAAGCGGTAGGCGACTCAAGGTCGATAAGAACAAATTCATTCGGTTTTAAGGTAATATTTTCAACTGAATTGGCTGCGGTATTCCATTGGGCCAGCGAGCTGAAAAAGCTCTCGCCACTGGCCAGTTTAACAGTTAATTTAGCACCAGAACCAAACGTTGCATTGGCAATTTTAACATTGAATTGCTGATTTGTACTACTGCGATTCCAAATAACGGCACTCAGCTTCTTATCTGTACGGGTGCTAAAACCATCGACACCAGATGGCAATCCATATAAACGACAACGGGTTTGCCCCATCGCATTTATCCACTTCCGGGTTTGCCAAAAAACATTTCCCTGCTCTTTATTCATGGTATTTTCAGCAACATCGAGCGTTATGGCGTAAATTTTATCAGCATTATTCATCGCACATAGTTCACCTACGAGGTAATATATCGTTCCCTGGCTCGAACTATAGGTAACCCCATCGGGCATTATTTTGCCCGATGCCCCCCGGTCTATTATTACTTGCGTCCCGGGATAAACTTTATTGTAACGATCCAAAGCTTTTACAGCGTTGGTCAAAGGGATCGTATCACCAAACTGATAAAACTGAAAGGTTAGAAAATCGACATGCAATTTTTGTTGTATCATATAATCAATAGCATAGGTATATAGGTCATCGTTTGAAGAGTTGAGTTGCAAAGCACCGGTTCGTGCGCCTGCATTTCGCAGATTGTCGGAAATTGGTTTCCAGTAATCGGTAAACCGGCGGATATTAAGTTTTTTATTTGCTGTGTTATCATTTGCATTGCCACCCGGAAAACCAATGGTATGCACAATTTCCTGAGTACCAATCCATATAGAATGAAAATTTTCGCCTACCGCTTTATCGGCATTAATGGCCCATTCCGAAAAATTGCGCTGAAATTCCTGCATCGATGTACCTTCTTTCGGTATTGGGGCAAAATCAGTCCACGGACCCCAAGGGAGAACTTTATAAAAAGAGCTGTCAAATTCATAACCCGAGTTACCCGGCGTACCACCAACCTGACTAATGAGTTCAAACCCCTTTGATGCAGCATATTGCCTGATGGTTGTAAATGCGGCACGTTGTTGGTTCTTAAACACCCCATTTTCCTGATAAAACTCGTTGGTTTCCGGATCCTTGAAAAGATTTCGAATGCCATTGTGAATAGTCATCCCCAACAAAGCCTGAATATCGAGAAATTCACGGGTTTGTTGTGAATCTTTGAACCCATTCATACCCGGAGCAGCCGGACCTCTTTTATACTCAACCTTGGGTTGAGTATTGTTAGCCCAATC
This sequence comes from Bacteroidota bacterium, assembly GCA_003249935.1. GTDB lineage: Bacteria > Bacteroidota > Bacteroidia > Bacteroidales > UBA5342 > SZUA-561. The sequence continues at coordinate 8,653 of QKHT01000322.1, read as the reverse complement.
AACGGTAATCGATGTCTGCGCATATGCGGCAAGAACTCCGGTTAAAAACAACAATAAGAATTTCGCTTTCATTTTAAAGTTTTAATTTGCAGATTATTACAAAACATTTAATTGATACAAATTTCAATTTCCGCGTCCTTTTTTTCGTCAGATATTTGAAGCTTCCACAAGCCATTGCCAATACTTTCAATTTTTTTGGCTGAACCACAACGTACTGTTGAGGTATTGTAAACAACCAATGTCCCTGATTCACCCATTACCAGTTTCAACTTTTTGTCGGCGTATTCAATCGATTTTATAGCTATAGCCGATAAATACTTATCGGTACATCCCACTACTGACCAACCCTTTACTACGGGCGACAACTGAACCAGACGATCCGAAAAGCCTTTCAATTCAATTTCGTATTTATCGTTCAATAGTCCACCTTTACCAACGTACCAATCGTAATAAACCAAACCTTCGGCAGGCACTTTCCACGCCTCAACAGCAGGTTGAATAAATGAACCCGCTGCGGTATAATCGCTGGCAGAAATTTGTGTTTTAACAGATTCGGCAGGTGTAGGGCTGATTAAATTGTAAACAACAAAAGCCGCAGCACCATTAGCCAATGGAGCAACCACACGATAGGCCTGCGGTGTGCTTAATGCCGAAAGCATAACTGATTCGGGCAAAGGAACAGCAGGTGCCAATGGTCGAAAAAGTTTGCCATCGTTTGTACATAGCGGAGTAATTAATTCTTCAAGGAAATTATCGGGCGCATCGGACAGATAAATCGGCGCACCCGACATCGCTTTGCTTACGGCCATCATTCGACCACAAAATTTATCGCTTGAGTGAAACATGTCGTGGTCGGGCCAAACGGCTTGTCCCATCCAAAGTGTGTTTTGATACGATTGGTAAAGGTGCGATTTTGCTTTGTTTTCGTTATTGAGCAAATAATCGACACTAACCCGCGAAATGGCACTATATTTTGTGTTCATCAGACTCACTAAATCGACGCAAAAACAGTTGATTAGTCCACCCGACAACTCATGCGCTGCACGTTCGAGCGATTGGGCATGTTGTGCCACCGTTTTTACGGCATTGTCCATCCCTTTGTAAAACGCCATTTGGCGACTTTGATTATCGATTTTCACAAAATCGAACCCATGATCTTTGGTAGCACCTATCAATCCTTTATAAAACAACCACGAAGAGACTGAGTCGCCTTTGGGCATCAGCAGTGCCATGGGTTCACCCTTAAATTTTTTTTTAATCCTCACCAGATGACCATCTAATTCACGAATCTGATGGTCGGGGTTCAACCCTTGCCACTGTCCGTTCATAGCATGCCACACGCCGGTCCATTTTATTTTATCCGATTTTTGTGCCATTATATCTTTAAACCCATTCGGAAAGGTTTCAGGTAGCGTTCCAAACGACAATAACCGGCTGTCTTCCATGCCTGTACCGGTTTGATCCTGATGTCCATCATCAACCAAAACCCACCGAATGGGTATTGGACTTTTCTCTATTTTTCGCATATCAGAAACCAATAAATCGCTCGAAATCTTTCGACGGTATTGCTCCCAACTACACCAACCCAAGTAGTTAAACATTTCGGGATACACTTTTTGGTAACGCATTGCCGTACGGCCTTCGAGTGCTTTTGTGCTGATTGCACTTTTCCAGGCTTGCTGAAATACATCGTAAATATTAGCCCCCTGTGCATAGGCCACTAAGGGAATATCGCCAGACACAGCAGCAGTACCAAAGGTAACAAGCATAATTTTTAATGAACCATTGTCGGTAATCATAAAATGCGACATGGCATTTGGACTGGCGATTCCTTGTAAAAGCAAATAGCTGTTATTTTTTAGTTTTAACAGGGTAATCAAACCATTTCGGGAAGGGTCTCCTGCTGTTGGATCGGGATTAAAACCGTTGGTAACAATTGTTTTTAAATTGGACGCAACCCATGGATAAACACGATTTGCAGCGTCAAGTATCTTCTCCCGTTTGTCGGTACTGAAATAAACGACCGATTCTATTTCAGGGAGTTTAACGTCAAAGGTACTTAACACGCCATTTTGAGGTATGGCCGAATATCCGTTTAAAACTTCTACCCCCGAACCCCGGATATGCGAGGCATCGAAAGTGGTGATGCCGGGCTGCTTCAATTTGGGATCAGACAATTTATTGCCATAACCAAATGTGTTGAATAATAATCCCACACAAATTAACGCAAAAGTTGATTTTACTTTTCTCATTTTTATTCTTTTGTAGTTTTCTAAATTATTTACTAATATCCATCGAGGTGTTACAACCCCAAAAACACCACCAAAATGCCCATTAAAAGCCATTTACTAATTTAGTGTAAATCGTACGTTTTTACAAACTTCCTTTTTTTTGTTCTAATTCATTTTGTTACTTTTGTAATTATTCTGTTATTTTAAATTTACATTAATAATGAGCGAATTAGATCATTTCACCAAATGGACAGAACAGGTTAGAAAACTAAAAAATTGGCCGGGACCTGAGTTGTGGACTAATTTGCAATTTCAGGTTCTAAGTGAAGAGATCAGCGCAAAATCCAATATATTAATTAACAGAAATACCATTCGAAAACTCGTTGAACGGGTAATTTCCGGAGAGGAATATAATCCGCATTCGGCAACCAAAGATGCTTTTGCACAATATATCGGGTACAAAAACTGGCAACAATTTAGCAGTCAGGAGCAACCTGATACGCCACACCAAAAATCATTAAAACAACTGCCTGGAAAATCTGTTTGGACCATCGTTTTTGTAGCGTTTTTTTGCGTAGCAATCGCCATTTTAGTGTATTGGAAAAAAGACGACGCAAAAATAGATTTCCGGGTGATAAACCCGGTGGGAACAGCGCCCCATACCGTTGAATGCAAATACAATTTAAAGGAGCTCAAAACCGACAATATTGTCATTGATTTCGGCCATATAAACGCCAACGGGCAATACATTTTGGTTAATCCAGATAAGAGAAACACCACCTACAAGGAATGTTTTCATTATCCGGGCGGGTACGACATTCGTTTATTTGTGGATAATAAAGTGCGTGCGCAGCAAAAAGTTTGGATAAACTCTCTCGATTGGTTTATTTATGCAACTGATGCTCAACCATATATCACAAAAATTGAATTGCCGGAATTTCTGAAACAAGCCGGAGTTCCTATATTGCAAAATATTCCATTCGAGGCCGTTTTAGAAAAAACAACCGATAGTTCCGGCTGTTTTCATATTCCCCAACAACGAATTGAGCAGATTAAAAATTTATCCATCAATTATCACACTCACTTAAAAAATTACAGACCATTTGGCGTAGACATACGCAACTGTCAACTAAAAATTCGATTAAAAGATGCACCATTAATTGTTGGCACAACATGTCACGAAACGGCTTTGTATTTACACGGCGAAAATGGCGACATCGGATTTAAATTTGCAGAAGAGGGTTGCGAACGCTATACCCACCAACGCATTGGCACCAATTTACATTCGGCAAGTACCGAAGATTTGAACTATCTTGTTTTAAATTTTAAAGATTTTAAAACAGTTACGATAAAGTGCAGCCCGACGGACATCAAACTAATGGTGGATGACACAACAATTAAAACCATTCAGGACAATCAGTCGATGGGCGAAGTACGAGGCCTCGACTTTTGGTTTAAAGGATCGCCCTATATCGATTTTGTAGAACTTGCTGATGGTGAAGGCAATGTAGTTTTTAAAGATACTTTTGACCAATAAGGCATTTCCCAATTATACCAAAGGCAGATTTAAATAAAATCTGCCTTTGGTATTTTAGCTCATACCGCATCAAAACGGCAGGTCGTCTTTTCCGGGAGCCGGAGCCGAAAACGGATCGCCGGCATACTCTTGTTTGGGCTGAGCATATCCCGATGGTTGCGATGCCGGAGCAGCAGGGGCCGGTGCGCCACCTTGTCCTACCAATTCCACCTTCCACGCTTTTACATCAGTGTACCATTTACCGTTAAATTCGCGGCTTTCCACATCAAACGACAAATCGAGCATATTTCCTATTTGCAATTGGCTTTCGCTTATTTTATCCCCCCAAATCGACACACATACCTTTTTTGGGTATTGTCCGTCGGTTTCAACAATAATATCTTGCTTTTTCCATGGACCATTACGTCCTTCACCGGTTTGTGCAGGTAAAACCTGAATAAGTCTTGCTTGTAGCTGCATGTCAGTCATTTATTTTAGTTCGTATAATATTGTTCCGATTATCTTTAAAAAAAATACCGTAACAAAAGTTTTTAACTCAAATAGCAATACAAAAATGTATTACTGAACAAAAGTAATGGATTTCGGGAGAATTAAACAATTAAGCAGGTACAATATTTCGGTAGGAATTAATAAATTTGACCAAAACAAAAATAATATATGAAGACTATTTCCATTTTCGTTCTTGCGCTCTTAGGTGTCGCATTGTCCAATGCCGCTGTTTTGGTTGAACCACCATCGGGTACTGTGAGCCGACAGATCAATTACACCAAGACCCGTATATTAAACTATTTTGAAAATCATAAAATAACCGGTTCAACCAATATAAAAATACAACTCCAATACGACAAATCGTTGGAACACGAAGCATTTGCCATTGAAAACCGTGGTAAAATTGTAACGATTTACGGTGGCGACGACAGCGGTATAATGTACGGGGCAATGGAAATGTTGGAAATGCTGAACGTTTCGGGCTCAATGTCGGGCATTGCCAATACTAAAGTTAAGCCGGCGTTGCCATTTCGTGGCATCAAATTCAATTTGCCATTTATGTCGTACCGCTCCGATGCTTCGTTATCGCAGCATGCCACCACCTGTCGCGACCTGAAATTCTGGGAAAAATACCTTGATATGATGGCCGAACAACGGTATAACGTACTTTCATTATGGAGTTTGCACCTGTTTCATTATATGGTAAAGCCCAAATCGTTTCCCGAAGCCACGCAATTCACCAATATTGAAATGGCCGAATGGAAAAAATTCTGGACGACACTCTTTCAGATGGCCAAAGAACGTGGCATTGACACCTATGTCATAAACTGGAACACATTTGTTTCGCCATCGTTTGCTGCGGCACATCATGTGGCACCATACTGTGCTGAGCCTTCGCACTTTGGCGTTGGCGACACGTCGAAAATTATTGAAGATTATACCAAAGAAATAGTGAAACAAGTGATCGATGAGTATCCGGATTTAACCGGTTTGGGCATTACTTTGGGTGAACGCATGGGTGGACAAAGTGCCGACGAACGGCGTGATTGGTTGAGCCGGTCGGTCATTGCGGGCATGAACGAAGCCAACAGAAAAATAAAATTTGTATATCGCGCTCCGCTCTCGGCCGATAAAGGTTCGGGTGGAAGCACGAGTGAAGAAAACGACCTGCATACCCGACAACAAATTGAAAGCCTTAATATTGACGGGCCTGCATGGTTGGAGTTTAAATACAACTGGTCGCACGGACACTCATCGCCCAACCTTTTTATTGTACACGGCGGTAAACTTACCGACAAATACATTAACCCGAAGCCTGAAAAATACAAATATGTATGGACGGTACGTAACGAAGACTTTTTTGTACAGCGGTGGGGGCAGTCGGATTTTATCCGCGAATTTCTATCCAACAACACTACACAACCCTGGGTTGGCGGATGTTTCCTTGGCTCCGAAGTGTTTATTCCGGCACTCGACTACACCACTTTACCCGGTTCACACAAAACATGGGATTATTCGTTCGAACGACTTTGGTTGTGGTACGGCATGTGGGGCCAATTAATGTATAACCCCAAAACCCCCGACTCGCGCTTTGCCGAATGGCTGGGAAACCGTTATGGGAAAAAAGTCGGAAACGATTTGCTCGGCGCATGGAATGCGGCAAGCCGGGTTCCGCTTATGTTTGCATCATTTCATAAAGGCACAAACGACCTTTCACTTTATACCGAAGGTTTTTGTTCGTATACTGAACATGGCGACATTAAACTATTTGATATCAACCGGATTATAAACGGGGAAGTGCTCGACACAGTTCGTTATCTGTCGATTCCGCAATTTGTGAATATGGGCCGAAATATTCCTAAAGGGATGATCACACCCATTAAACTGGCCGACAGTTTGGATATGATTAACGACCGCACCCAACAGTATATCGCACAGGTTCGTAAAAAAACAAAGGTACCCCCTACCCTCGACTGCGAGCTTACCGATTTGGATGCGTGGTGTGCCTATGCCCGCTATTTTTCGGACAAACTCCGCGCCGGCGTTGCACTAACGCTTTACCGGCGCGACCATGCCCCGGCGGACAAAGTCAGGGCGTTAAAATACATTGAGAGTGCCGCTAAACAATGGGCCGACTACTGCACCATACGGAAGAAATACAATGTGGCCGAATTTCCGTTTTACACAAAAATGCCATTTTCGTTAGACTATCTCAACCAACAGGTATTAAACGATATCGACATTGTAAGGAACGAAAAGTAGTCCAATTTTTAACCAATACAAATTGCAAATTTTCCAAATTTTCACCATGATAGATTTGGGAAATTTGCTACTTTCACGCCCTGATATTTCCCATAATTACAATCCGAATGAGCACAAAAGAGAAAAAGAAGGTGGCCCTGCTATCGGTGTTAGCAGCCGTTTTTTTAACAGGGTTCAAATTAATTATCGGGTTAATTACCGGTAGTTTGGGCATATTATCCGAAGCGTTGCATTCGGCTTTGGATCTTATAGCGGCTATAATCACCTATTTTTCGGTTCGCGTATCGGACAAACCGGCCGACAGGGAACATAATTACGGCCATGGAAAAATCGAAAACTTTTCTGCATTTATACAAACCATCTTGCTTCTTATTACATGTGTATGGATTGTTTACGAAGCCGTTAACCGATTGATTACCGGCGAAACTACCATTGAGGTTACCCCTTGGAGCTACATTGTGGTAGTGAGTTCGATTATCATTGATATCTCGCGGTCGCGTTCGCTATCGCGCGTTGCCAAAAAGCACAACAGTCAGGCACTTGAGGCCGATGCACTTCATTTTTCGACCGACATCTGGAGTTCGGCCGTGGTACTGTTCGGGCTTATTTGTGCACAACTGGGCTATTTCTTTGCCGATGCCATTGCCGCACTTATTGTAGCCGTAATAGTGTTATATGTGGCATACAAGCTGGGGCGACGGGCAATGGAGGTATTGCTCGATACGGCACCACAGGAAACCATTAAAAAAGTGGAACAGATCCTATCAGCACATACCGACGTAAAACGGTACCACAGCATGAAAGTAAGAACGGCCGGGGCCGATACCTTTATAAAATTCAATATCCATTTGGATCCCGATACCACACTGTTGAATGCACACATTTTATGCGACAAAATAGAACAGGAGATTAACAACCAGATTCCCCGTTCCGAAGTGTACATCCACACCGAACCCCAACACCGCAGTCACTTAGAAAACGAAATCCTTTACGAAAATTAAACGAAACACCGGAAGGGCTTAAAAGGCTTGCGGTTCAGAAATAAAACTAACAAATCATTCCTTGTCTTTGGGTTTAAAACCCAACTTTGATTCGCAAAACCGCCACACTTCGCGCTGTACGCCCCGCCAATCGTTAGATGTAATGTCGCACCCGATAACATGATCGCCGGCGTTTGGAAAGGCCACCGCTTGCTGCATCGAGGTTGGCGTACTCAACTTTTTCATCATCGCCAGCATGGCATCCACGCGCACGGTGCTGTCCCGATGGATTTTATCTTTATAATAATATCCAAGAAAAACAGGGCATCTTACTTTTCCGAAATTTTTGTTGGTCATGGTCAGATCCAACAACTGTTTAAGAAAAACAGGCCCCTCGACCCGGTAGCGGTTGTACCAAAACGGATCGGTTTTGGCATCGGGGCCTAAATCGCGAAAATTACCGCCGAGTACCAGACGGGCAATTTGCAGACCCCAGGGATTATTGAGTACGAAGGCCGTTGGGTCGTTGATCGCGACATTGGGCGAAAGCAAAACAAGTGCGGCCACTTTGTCCGGATAATCGGCAGCCAATTTTAGCGCCAGCGTTCCGCCGGTAGAGGTACCCACCAACAGCACCTTTTTGCCCAATGCCAAGCCCATACCAAGGGCAGTTGCCGCACTCTGATACAGCGAATCGGGATACATGTGCAACAGCGGATCGGGCGTTTCGATACCATGATCGTACAATCGGGTAAGCAACACATTGCAACCATAGCGCGACACAAAAGATGTATTTAACGGTGCGCCTTCGCGCCATGAAGCAGAAAACCCATGTAAATAAACAATGCTCCATTCGGTTTGAACCGGCAAACTATCGGCAAAACGTATTTCGGCACGGTTACCGGATTTGATTGGGCCGGCATTGTTTTCGATTTCATTCAGCGCATTCACAACCTGCGGCACAGAATCGAACACAGGCACACGGCTTTTTAACAAAGCCACCGGAGGTACCGGTCCCGAGAAATAGAAAGCCCCCAAGGCAAAAAGCACGGCAAGTACAATTTTTACTGTTCGCGACATCGTTCAAAATATTAAGTTTCGAGCCACAAATGTAACGAAATCAATCGGTTCAACCTCAACAAAAGCGACTTATG
>QKHT01000036.1 GCA_003249935.1 Bacteroidota bacterium | reverse complement strand
CCTGAAGGATAAAGGCTTTGTGGTGATAAAGGCATTTAGCATTGCCGAAGCGGCCGATTTCGACAAAACCACGGCATATCAATCGTGCGCCGACCTGTTTGTGTTCGACACCAAAACACCAGCCTATGGTGGTAGCGGACAAAAATTCGACTGGTTATTGTTGAACCGGTACACCGGTTCGGTGCCGTTTTTGCTAAGTGGTGGTGTGGGGCCCGGCGATGTCGACACCATAAAAAAAATCGCACATCCTGCCTTTGCCGGCCTCGATCTCAACAGCCGGTTCGAGACAGAACCGGCAGATTTATTGAAAGAATTTCTGGTAATGGTGAGGTAAGTAATCGATGAGATGCATTTATGTTTATTTTATGACCTATTTCGCTATTATTCAGATACATATCAATCGTTGGCCTAAACGATTATAGATGTAATTTATTGCCGTGGTTCATGTAAAAAAGAGTTTTCAACAAATATAATTCACTTATATAGTGAATTATATTTGGAATTTATCTACATTTGTAGACAAAAACTTCTGTGAAAATCCTATTCAAAAAAGAGTATTTGAGAGAGCTTTATGAAGAAGGAAAAACGAAAAATAAGAAGTACCGTTTTCAACCTTCACTAACAAAGCAATTCAAAAACACAATTGATAAATTGCGAAATGCGAATAGAATAGAAGAATTATTTCCATTTAAAAGTTTAAACTACGAAAAACTAACAGGAGATAAAGCAGGCTTAGAATCTGTACGGGTAAATCAACAATACAGGATTGAATTTTTTTGCAATTATGAAGGTGAAGAGCCAAATATTATTACGATTTGTTCGATTGTTGAATTGAGTAATCATTACAAATAAATTGATAATTATGACAACAAAAAATATGATACCATTCGAAGCAACACATCCGGGAACAGTGCTTTTGGATGAAATTAATGCCAGAAACATAACTCAAAAGGAACTCGCCTATGAATTAGGGGTTTTGCCCACATTTTTGAATGAAGTTTTAAAAGGGAAAAGAGCTATCACGGCAGATTTTGCGATCTTACTTGAAAAATCATTGGGAATTTCTGCAGACTACTGGATGCGATTTCAAACCCAATACGACATTGATCGAGCAAAACTGAAAGAAAAAAACATTCGAAAAATTGAATTGATGGACGCATGGAATATGATAAAGGAGAATGTTCCTGTATCTCAATTAAAAAAGTCGGGATATCTAATTGGATCGCTTGAAGAAAACATATCAGTAATAAAAGAGATATACCAAATAGAAACTATTGGCAATTTGGTAAATACGGTAGCTGAGCATAGAACACTTTCGTTTTATCGAAAATCTGAAAAACTACAGATTAACCAATCCAATTTGTTCGCATGGAGCAAAATTGCAGAATATGAAGCAAAAAAAATCGCAGTTGAAAATTTTGACCCATCAAAATTAGAACAGGTGAAAAATGAATTACAAATTCTTTTCTTTGAAAACATCGATGTAAAAAACAAAACGAAAATATTACTTGAAAAATATGGAATGAAACTGGTATATCTCGACAAATTTGACAAAACGCCAATAGATGGATTTTCGTTTTGGAGTGACAATAATCCTGCAATTGCATTATCGGTAAGACATAAAAGGATTGACAATTATGCCTTTACAATTCTACACGAAATGGGCCATATCTGGCTTCATTTACAAGATGATAAGGAAAGAAAATTTGTTGACTTGACAGGTGCCGGGGATGAAAAGGACATTTATGAAATGCAAGCCGATAAGTTTGCTCAGGAGGCATTAATCTCAGCAACACAATGGCATGAATTGACCAACCATTATGCACCATTAGATGATGAGAAAATCAAACTATTTGGCATCAAACATAAAATCAATCCTGCAATTATTTTAGGACGTGCTTGCTGGGAGACAAAAGTTTATGCGGTAAAGTCAACTATTGATAAAACATTGAATTAATGCCATCACAAACCCTCAAAATGGGATGGCGAAATAGTGATAAAGTGCATAACGAGATTGAGAGTCCATAATAGCTTTGGCGTAATCAATTAGTTAACAGCAATCTCCATCCGTTAATCGCTTAATGGCAGCGATAACCGGAAGCCAGCCTGTTGGAATTTCGAACCAGTGAACGACACTACGCCTTTTACATCGAACATCAGAAACAAACCGTTGAGACCGTAACTCACTTCGGTATAATGGTTTAAATCGGGTGTATTCAGGTATGCGGCTTTAAGCTCTTCGCCAAACGACTGACCGGCAAGAAACGGAATCCGCTTAATAAGCAATCGGTCGCTTTTCAGTTTCACCAAGGCTAGTACGAACGATTTGTCGGTGGCATATTTGTAAAAAGGCAGCAGGTAAAAGTCGCATTCGTTACTCATCGACACCAGCAATGGCGCGGTGGAAAAATGGCGATATTCCGAAAAATGTACCCTTTCGTTATTGGTAAATGAACCGGCTTGTAAAACGTACGATAGTTTATTGCCCAAACCCAGGTCTATGGTCTGTTTGATGCCTGCCTCGAGATAGTCGAACCGCGATTGCAACTTGTTGGCATCGCCAAATGTGCCGGCATATTTTAACAAAAAAGTGGGGTAAGTGGCCTGCACATGCCGCTTGATGTTATTCCGGATGTAATACCGGTGAAAAGGGGTATAGCTTGCTTCGAACGTGAGGCCTGCCGCACTTCCACCTTTTATGGCCGAACCTATATGGCCTGCATATTCGGGGATGTTGCTCGTAAATTCGCGGTTTTTTACATCCACAAACGAATAGGTGTTGTGGTTCTGCAATTCGAAATAGTTATTGTACGAACCACTTACGGATGCTTGTAAACCATTAATCAACTCGCGTCGGTATCCAAAATAAGCATAGTCGTTTCTGAAATACTTGTTATAATTTTGCTCGGTAAATAGGGTATAAATCGAATTCATAAAGGCAGAATGGCCCGATGTGGTATTGAAATCCTTTGTTTTCGACCCCAAGCCGCCAAATAGGGTCGAACCCGTTAAGCCATTGGTTCTGAATACACTTTCAATCCCAAAATCGGCACGCTGCCTGCCGAAAGCATATCCCGCAAAGGGT
>QKHT01000262.1 GCA_003249935.1 Bacteroidota bacterium | reverse complement strand
TTTTCGGCTGATGGTTCAGAACTTTGTGTTATTAAGGGAAAATGGACCAGTTGGAATTTTAAATTCCTCAAAGACAATATTCAATTTGCCGAAGTATCGAAAAAATGGGCCGGCATTGGAAAGGAACTTTTTACCACTGCCGATAACTATATGCTGAGTATTGCCGATAATGTGCCTGAAAATCATCCTGTTAGGCCACTCATTCTGGCCGCAGTAATGTGTATTGATTTGGTTTTAAAGGAGTAGTGTAACTTGCCTTACACTTGATATGATTGATAAAATGAAAAATACTAAAATTGACAATTTAAAAAAAAACCGTATGCAAAAAAGGAATAGATACTTTATTTTGGCCATCGTTACAGGTCTTGTGTTATCGGCCGTAAGTATGTATGGCAACTATGGCTTGTTGCAAAATGTATTGTTTTATCTGGGCTTGGTGCTTATTTCGGTGAATTCTGTTTTATTAGCCATCAATCTGTCCAATAGCATCGAAACGTATTAAATGAGTAAAACACAGAAGGCCACAAAATGTACAAAGATGCATTTTGTGGCCTTTCTGTTTTGATTTAAGGAGAGATTATTTAACAGACGGCAATGGTGCTTTGGTCTCTTTTAGCCATTTAAGCAAGTCGCCAAGCAGTTCGTCACGCTTTTGCGGGTTTGCGTTGGCAAGGTTTACGCGTTCGCCAATATCCTCTTTCATATTATACAATTCCACTGAATTGTTGGTTGCAATTTTGTCCATGCCACCATCGAGCATCCACTCTTCGTAAAACAGATGCAGTTTCCAGTCGCCTTTACGAATAACCGTGGTTGGCCGTGTTCTGAAGTCGTTGTCTCTGCCACGAATTACGGGGTTGTCGAGATAGCCCGGGAAATGCCAGAATATACTCTCTCTTTTTAGTACTCCTTTACCAAAGGCCAATGGCATAATGTTTTCGCCATCGAGGGTGTAGCCTTTTTCAGGTTCGGCCATAGCCACCGATAAAAATGTGGGGTACAAATCTTCGTTAATAACCGGTATATCGCATGTTGTTCCGGGTTTTATTTTTCCCGGCCAATACATAATAAAGGGTTCGCGTATGCCGCCATCGTAGTAGCAACCTTTATTGCCGCGCAAAGGTTCCTGGGTCGATTGTTGTACGCCGCCGTTGTCCGATGTAAATACAACGAGTGTGTTTTTTGTTAATCCGAGAGCGTTAATTTTTTTTAATACAATATCCACGGCATCGTCCAAATCGAAAACACAACCGGCATACAGGGCATTGTTGTGTTCGGTGCCTTTTTGTTTGTTTTTAAATTTTTGGAGCGACGATGGCCGGCACTCCTGCGAACTGTGTATGGCGTGCTGCGAAAGATAGACAAAAAATGGCTTTTTGCTGTTGCTTTCCATAAAATCGCAAGCCGCTTTGGTGTTACTGTAAATGCCTTTCGGGTCGTCGGGCATATCCCGTTTTTTGTTGGGGTCGTCTTTTCGCGAATCGAAATAAACATCAAATCCCTGCGAAAGCGGGTCGGCTTTGTCTGTTTCGTCGCCCAAATGCCACTTACCAAAACAGCCGGTGGCATAACCTGCTTTTTGCAGGGCTTCGGCCATGGTTATTTTGTCTGTGGCCAATGTTTCATTATTTGGATAAGGGGTTAACCGCATGAGTTTCTTTGGTCCGCGATCGGTCGATCCTACTGCAAAAACCCCGTGTCGTGGCGAATATTGCCCGCTCATAAGGCTGGCGCGACTGGGTGCACAGTTCGCTGCCGAAGCATAACCATTGGTAAATACCATTCCGTTAGCCGCTAATTTGTCGATGTTTGGCGTTTCGTAATAGTCATTGCCATTATACCCCACGTCTTTCCAGCCAAGGTCGTCGGCAAATATAAATACGATATTGGGTTTTTGTTTGGCCTGAACCATCGGACTCAATGTTAGTCCGATGCCGGCCGTAAGTATGGCTGTGTAGTGTTTCATTTTGGTGAATTTTATACTTACGAAGGTACTATATCTATTGTTTTACAAATATCTCATTTCAATCAATTGTTATGATTTATGTTCAATCGCTGAAATTATTGTACGTAAAATGGTTTATTCGTTTGCGAAATAGCTTTTAACGGACTCCGAAACAGCGGTGTTGTAGCTGTTGTATGTCCGCGATTTAACAATGGCTTTGCGTCGTTTTTTTTCGATGTCGGGTAAAAGATAGTCCCAAATTGTTTTAAGTTTTGCCAGAATTTGTGCTTCGCCGCATAATTTCCGACTATATTTTTCGGCCAGTTGGTCGTGAAAATTTAGTATCATAGATGCCTTATCCTCAAAGGTGAGCCCATGGCATTCTGCCGCCAGAAAGGGGTTCATTAATAATCCCCGCCCCATCATTACACCAGCAAGTTTTGGGAATTGTGCCGAAATGGCCTCAAAATCCTGCAACGAATTGATGTCGCCATTGTAAACCAACGGAAGTTTTGCGACTTGGTATATTTGGGCAAAGTGACCCGTATGACATTGGCCGATGTATTGTTGTTTGGTGGTTCGGGCATGAACCGTTAACCGGCCAAGTGGGTACTGCTCAAAAACCGGTAATAGTTGCAGTAACTCATCCGGTGTATCATGTCCCAGTCTTATTTTTACCGAAACCGTTAAATCTGTACGATTGCAGGCTTCTGTGAGTATGGCTTTTATCTCTTCGGGTTGAACCAAAAGCCCTGAGCCTCGTCCACTTTTTACCACCATGGCAAACGGACAACCCATATTAATGTCCACTGCTCTATAACCGTTTTTTACAACCAAATCGGTAAGTATGGCTGTTTCTTTCGCATTTTTTGGCAGAATCTGCGGCACAAGGTTCAGCCCTGTATTATTTGCCGGATTAATATCGTACAAATCTTTGTTTCGAAACGAATGGTCGTTTTCGAGACGCAAAAACGGGGAGTAATATGTTTCAACACTGCCAAATATGGTGTTAAACGCGTTGCGGTAAATGGCATCGGTATAGCCTTGTAATGGTGCAAATTGTATTTGATGTGGCATTATGTCCCTTTTGTTTTATTCCGCTTGTTGTGAACGCGAAGTGCGGCTGCAAATATAACTATTGATTGTTTAATCTCGCCATCCGCTACTTTCTATTACAATGGATCAATCTTTACAATAGATTGTTAGATATTAGATAAAATTTAACAAGTACAAATGCAGTGATTGATGAAAAAAACATACGGTCTTGTAATGGTTATTAAAATCAAAACAGTATAAAAGCTTAACGAACTATTGTCTTTAAATAAACGACTTTAAATTCCAAATAAACGAGTAATATTTAAAAACAAACGATAATAATGTTTAAATGGACGTGTATAGATTTAAAATAAACGATATTGATATTTAAATAAACGGATATAAGTTTTAAATAAACGGATTACATTTTCAAATAGACGAGTTAAATTTTCAAATAGACGTGTTAGATATACAAATAAACAGGTTCAATTTTAAAATAAACGATTAGAATTTATAAATAAATGTGTACAGTTTCAAAATAAACGAGTAACATTTACAAATAAACGGGTTCATTTTCAAAACGAACGGGTAAAACTTCCGATTAGCCATCTGCAATTATAAAAGTAGCACCCTCAGCAAGCGTAATTTGTGTTGTATTATGGAATAGTTATAAATAAGACTTACTTTTGCGCCGAATTTAATAGGATAATGGTAAAACATATGATATGGGATTGGAACGGCACCCTGCTCAACGATGTGGAAGTGAGCGTGTGGTCCATGAATACCCTGTTGCGAAAATATAATCTGGCAGGAATCGATTTGGTTCGGTATCGCGAAATATTTGATTTTCCGGTAAAGGATTACTATCAAACGGCCGGTTTCGATTTTACGGTTCACCCATGGGATGTGGTGGCAGCCGATTATATGGATATTTATTGGCAAAATGTAACGCAATCCAAGGTGTTCGACGAAATACCGGCTTTGCTTTTGCAGTTAAAAACCAATGGTGTTCAATTGCATGTGCTTTCGGCAATGCAGCATTCCGATTTAGTGCGCATGCTCGGCGAACATGGCATCGCGCATTATTTCGATTCGGTATGGGGCGTTGACGATCACTACGGTTCGGGCAAAACCGATGTGGCCCGCCATATGGTTCAGGCCATACCCGAAATGCCAGGCAATGCAATATTAATTGGCGATACCACACACGATGCCGAGGTGGCACTGGATATTTGTGTTGAACCGGTACTCGTGGCATTCGGACATCAATCGGCCGCCCGGCTACTTAAAAAAACGTCGGCTGTAGCCGAAAATATGACCTCACTTAAAACCTTATTGTTACACTAATGAAAAGATCAAATCAGTTTAAAGGCCTCGTTTTTGCCTGTATTACCGCCTTTTTTTGGGGCATGTTGGCGGTTGCCTTACAGTATGCTGTGAAGCATGTTGCCGATCCGTTCACCATTATTTGGTTCAGGTTTACTACCGCATTTTTGGTGCTTTTTAGTTACTATGCCTATGCCAATCCAATGGCATTGCGCAAATTGTTCAGACCGACACGTTTTGTGTGGCTGGCTGCTGTGAGTTTGGCCATAAATTATTATGGTTTTATGAAAGGTGTTGAATTAATCGGAGCACGAGCCTCGCAAATTATTATTCAACTTGGGCCTATTATGCTCTGCGTCATTGGCGTATATTATTATGGAGAAAAAATAACCAAGCGACAAATTCCCGGCTTTTTTGTGGCGTTGGCCGGATTTGGCCTTTTTTACCTCGAACAATTAAAGTCGTTTACCGAAGCAGGTTCATTTAATATCGGTGCACTTTTTACCTTTGTTGCAGCCGTTGGATGGACCACCTATGGACTTGGACAAAAGGAGGCCACCAAGGAGCGTGGTCCGCAGGAAACCGCCATGTTTATTTACTTATTTGGCATGTTGGCATTTACGCCAATGGCAAATTATTCGCTATTTCCAACGTTCAACGGGTTGCAATGGGGTGTAATGGCATTTTTGGCCTTAAACACATTGGTTGCCTATGGTTGCATGGGCGAAGCGTTGAAATATGCCGATGCAAGTAAGGTAAGTGTTATTGTGGCTGCAAATCCGGTGGTTACGTTTATTATTGTCGATTTTCTGATTTTTGTAAATGCCAATTTTATCGAAGCCCGCACGCTTTCTGTTTCGTCCTATTTTGGTGCGGCGATGGTTATAGGCGGGGCAATTTGGGCAGTTAAGCCACCACGTCGGCGATAATTTTATATTGGGTTCTTTTTTAACAGTATAGGCTCTTTAATATTTCATTTTTTGTTGTAATTTTAATCCTTTGTTTGTGCCTGTGCAACCTTTTTTTGCAGGGTTTACTCTTTACTAAAAATTAAATTTTTATTATGATGAAAACATGTTTACGTTTATTGTTGGTCGTGGTTATGTTGGTTGGCATCCGTGGTTCGGCAATTGCCCAAATCGATGCTAAACCCGATAGCACCTCTTATTTTTATATTTCGCCAAGCGAAATAACCGTTGATATTAATCAAACTGTTCCATTAAGGATTGTGTCAAACATGGTTCTTCCGGCAATATATACCCCGGTATGGAAAACAAGTAATTATAAAATTGCCTATGTTCGACAAGATGGAACCATATCGGGTATTTCAAGTGGCGAAGCCGTAATTGAAGTAACTTACGGCCCGCTATCAGCTAAATGCCTCGTAAAGGTCAATTCAAAACTCTTTAGCCGTGTTTTTAGAATTATACCTCAAACGCCATTTATTAAACCGGGAGATTCACTTCGGCTATCTATCGAAACCAACGCCGATCTCAGTATGCTTTCATCGCTGCCAATGTTTCGGTCATCGAACCCGGCAGTTGCCGAAATAGTCGGACAGTTTGGTCCTCCCCATACCCAAAATGCAAACGGTCTGTTTGTATATAGTGGTGCTATGCTTGTGGGAAAAGCGTTTGGCAAAACTACCGTAACAGGTCAGTATGGTGGTTTCGTCGATAGTACCCAGGTATTTGTGGAGTCAGTGACTGCGAATTTTCCATATGTGATCGAACCCAAGATTGTAACCATGAATGTGGGCGAAAAGGTTCAACTTAAACTTACCCCCACGCGAGATCTTACGAATGAAAAATTGCCAGCCTTTAAATGGATGTCGTTCGACGATAAAGTAGCCACCGTCGATCAAAATGGCGTGGTTACCGCTAATAGCATGGGTGCGTTGTTGGTTTATTATGGCGGAGCCAAAGGTGTGGCTACTTGTTTGGTAAAAGTAACGGGCGAGCCAACGCAATATTTTAAAATAGACCCTCAAATGCCGGTATTGAAAGTGGGACAGGAGATCATGTTTGGTGCCTTTACCAATGTGGTTCTCAATACTTTTGCACCGGGTTCGCCCATGGTTCTTAAATCGTCGAACCCCAATGTGGCCGATTTTGTTGAAAATACAACCAATACTCAAATAATTTCGCCAAACTATGTTCAGGGTAAAATGCTTAAAACAAAGGCTATAGGGCGAACCACCATTACCGCGTACTACGGTGGATTTGCAGATTCTACGATAGTCGAAGTGCAAGGTGTTCCTGTGGATACAGGTAAGGTATTTTGGATTGAACCCAAAAATGCCACGATAAAAGTGGGCGAACGTTTGCAAATGAAATATACGTTGTTGGCTAAAATAAATGCCCCCGTAAAATGGTTTTTAAAACTTAACGATGGTGCGTCCATCGATTCAATGGGTGTTTTGGTGGCCACAAAGCCTACCCATTTGGTTGTTGTAGCCTATTGTGCCGGATTTAGTGATATGGCATCGATTGACGTAGTGGATAGCGTAACTCAAGTATCTGATTTCAGGGTTGAACCACAACGTTTGGATATGCAAGTGGGTGAAGTAGCTTTTTTAAAAGTGCTTCCTTTAAATTCAAACGTAAAACCCGATGTTGCCATGGTGGCCGAAGATGCTGCAATTGCAGATGTAGATAATACAGGCAAAGTCGTTGCAAAGATGGTTGGCAAAACCAATATCGTCGTTTGGAATAATACCTTTAAAACATCAATTCCATTGGTTGTTACTGCCGGAGGGGTTACCGATTCGGTTAAAAACGAAATAAGAACGCTCATGGTTGGTGAACGGTTGCCGTTAAAATCACTGATTACCGACCCAAATGCCCAATTTGTGGTTCAGTCCAACGGTGCATTTTCTATCGGCCTCGATAATTGGATCTACGGACTGGCATCCGGTACCGGTTTTATTCAGGTTGTGAATCAGTATGGTCTGAATCCGATGACGGTACAAATTAATGTGCGTACGTTGAACGATCAGCCTGTAGCAGTAATTAGTAAGGTGAGGATGCCTGATCGTCGCACCATGATTATCTCGTTTTTGCAACCGTTAGTGGTAAAGAGTAATGAAGCGTTGCGCAACCTTATACAGGTTTCGTTAAATATTCCCGATAGTACCGAGGTGGTAGCATTGTCTAAATCGGTGGTTATTCCCGAAATACAGAGTGCAGTACTTTCGCCCGATGGTTTGTCGTTGACCTTGGAATTTAACCGCGAATTTGCCGATAATGAAGTTATTGTTATTTCTCTGTACGACAAAGGCGTTTACACGGAGAAGACCAATTCGGTTGTAAATTTTGATTTTAAAGCCGAGGTTGCGAAAGTACTCGATATACAGAAAAATACCATTACCGATGCCGTAGCGGTTTATCCTAATCCCACCAATGGCATGGTGTCCATTACTTATGCGCAAGGCATTAGCTTGGTGGATGTGTATAGTATTGCCGGAACTTTGTTGATGGCGAAGAAGGGCGATAATAATTCTACTGTTCAACTGTCTGTAAGTGATTTAGCTGCCGATATGGTTATTCTGGTTGTAAAAGGCGCCGATGGCAAAGTTTCGAAATTGCAGTTGGTAATAAAAAAGTAAATCGATTTTTACGATATTGGATGCAAGCCACATTCGCATAGCGGATGTGGCTTGTTACGTTTGTGTGAAATATTCGTCTTTGTTAAGAAAAATTACAAAATAAATTTGGATTTTATTGCATTATAGTATCTTTGTGGTGTTATTGTTTAGAAATTAAGCATATATGAAATCACTTACTAAACATCTTGGATTGATTTTTTCAATTTTACTTGCCTCGAATGTGGCGGCGCAGGAGGTAGCCGAAGAACCGTATTATTTTTTTAGAACCCAAATGGAGGTGTTAGATGGTGGACCCTATTTTGTCCCCATGCCGGTAACCAATATTCAAACGTTAGAAAGCAAACAATTTATAGTCACTAGTTCAACGCCTTCGGTTGCATATCCTTTTCCGGCGGCGTATTATAGCCGATTGGAATATAATGGTACTGGTGAAACTGAAATATATGCTACTGTGGGCGATAATAGTGCCAAAATGGTATTGAAATATATTGATAATCAAAAACCTTACTTTGTTCTTGTAAATAAAAAATCTAAACTCTTGCTTGGCGATACTTTGGAATTAGGTTTTTATTCCTCTTATAATATGGCAATTGAAACAGTCGAAAAGAAATTTTCATCGTTAAACCCCAATGTTATTGATTTAATGAGTGAGAATAAGCAAATGCAAAAGGCATCTTCCTATTCTGCATTTTCTTATTATGGGCTTAAGTTCGTAACGAAAAAATCAGGAATTGCAGCAATTGCCTGCAATATTGGGGGGCATTTGGATACTGCATTTGTTGAGGTTACTAATTTTAAACATCCCAATTGGGGCAAGGATACTGTAAAAATCGTACCGGTAGATACAACAGTGTATGGTAAGGTCTTTCCGCGCGACCAAACCATGTATGTCGGCGATACTTTAGTGTTTTATGTGAATGTAGAAAAAGGCAAGAAAGCGAATACCGGGGATGGTTTTCCGGTAATTTACCCTAATGTTTTGCATGAATATCTTGAGATGGTGGAATACAAACAGATTCTTACAGAAGATAATATGTTCTATAAAAAAACAATTGTTGGGTATAAAGCATTGAAGCCCGGCAAACTTAAAATGGGATATTACTTCAATGGAAGGATAGACAGTACCGATTTGACTATTCTCCCCAGTAAAATCCCATTCGATACTTCGACCTTTAGTAAGCTTCTGCCCAGCTTTTCGACTTTGGTGCTTGGTTCCGATGGGGTAATTATCAACACCAACAAGACGAATCCCAAGATCGAATATTCGCTTTCAAACTCAAATTTAATTCTGGACACTTATATTGACGGTAATTTGCGACTGCACGCCAATGATTTTGGTCTGTGTAATTTGTATGCCAAAGTTAAAGGCACAAATGAAGTACTACAAACAGTTGCAATTGAAGTAATTCCATATATCTTTAGTGATGATTTTAAGTTCAAGAAAGGAAGTTTAACTTTGTGTAAAGGCCAATCCGAAAATTTGTCTATCGGATGGGGCGAAACTTATAAATCTTTGAAGATTAAAATTGGCTATTCGTCAAGTAATCCATCTGTGGCTGTTGTCGATTCATTGGGAACTATAAAAGCCATCAATAAAGGTGTTGCAGTTATAAAAGCTGAAGGTGCCAGAAATGAAACTATCGGTTTTATTCGTGTTGTGGAAGATTCTGCAGAACTTAAAACGAAATTTTTTAATGTTTCACCTAAAAATGTCAAAATAGAGATTGGAGACACGGTTCGTTTCTTTGCCGGGTTTAATCAAAAACAAACAGATACACTTTATCGTCCAACCTATAAATTACTTGAGAATAAAGCTGTTGCCATTGCCGGTGAGCCATATACGCCTTACCTTGTGAACGAAGGTGCCACAACTAAGTGCGTTGGTGGTCTTATTAGAGCCCATGCTTTGGGAAAAGCTGCTATGGTTTGCTACTTTTTTGGAATGCCGGATACCGCCTTTATTGAAGTTGTGAATCCTTTGGTGAAACGAGATACCATTGTTTCGAATGTCGATGTAAAAAAGGTTGAGATGATCGACCTCCAAACACTTTTGGTTCGCTTTACTCAGCCTTTAGTCCTAAAACCAGGCACAAGCATTAGCGATTATTTAACAGTTAAGGTTATAAATACCGATTCGCTGAAGAGTAAATCGCTGAAAATATCAGAACTAAAAACCATAGAATTGTCGGCCGATGGGATGACGCTCAAAGTTACATTTAGTCGTAATCTTAATGCCACAGACAAAGTTGCTCTGGCACTGACCGAAGGAACAGTCTACACCCAGCAGAACAATACTGCCCTTCATTTCGATATGGTCGTATCGGTCGATAAAGCATCTGTAGTTGAAACCTTCGAATCCAATGGACTACTTGTAGCTTATCCAAACCCCACCTCGGGCGAAGTGTCCATTAGGTATGCTGCAGGCATCGATTTGGTAGAGGTTTACAACATCAATGGCCTACTATTGTTCTCCAAGTCGTGTGCTAATAGTCCTAAAGTGCAGCTTTCACTCGGTTCAACCAATACCGATATGGTTATTGTTTCGAAATTGCAGTTGGTAATTAAAAAATAGGATATTTTTTAAAAATAGTAAAACCGGCGTTCGTTTCGAATCGCCGGTTTTTTTGTATCCCCTCTGTCTCCCTTCGATTGAGTTATCCCTTAATCATGGTCAGCACCATTTTAAAAGGAACATTCGCTTTGAGTGCATGCGGTACACCCGCCGGCATGAGAATGTGCTCGCCTGTCTTTACGGTAAAATCCTTGCCTCCAAGTGTTATTAATGCTTCGCCATCGATAATTTGTACCAACGCATCGAATGGTGCGGTATGTTCGCTCAAACCCTGATCCTTGTCGAAAGAGAAAAGGGTTACATTGCCGGTTGGACGCTTAATTATCATTTTGCTCACAACCGAACCTTCGGAATAGGCAATGCTTTCTGCCGTGTTTTGAACCTTTGTTAATGGTGTAAAATCCATGATTTTTATGTTTTTAGGCCTGAACCCCCTTGCGAGGGGTTCAGTACCGGATTATGAATTGATTAAAAGTTTGATGTCTTCATCGACCGTAGTAATACCCGAAATGCCAAATTGTTCAACCAAAACATCTACTACACCTGCCGATAAGAATGCCGGAAGTGTTGGTCCGAGATGGATGTTTTTGACACCTAACGAAAGTAGGGCAAGTAAAACAATCACCGCTTTTTGCTCATACCATGCAATATTGTAAGCAATTGGCAAATCGTTTATGTCACTTAACGCAAACACTTCTTTGAGTTTCAATGCAATCACAGCAAGCGAATATGAATCGTTGCACTGTCCGGCATCCAATACACGGGGAATACCGCCTATATCGCCCAAAGGCAGTTTGTTGTAACGGTATTTAGCACAACCTGCCGTTAGAATAACTGTGTCAGTTGGGAGTTTGGTTGCAAATTCTTCGTAGTAGTGACGGTCTTTCATGCGACCATCGCAACCGGCCATAACCACAAATTTGCGAATTGCGCCCGATTTTACTGCATCCACAACTTTATCGGCAAGGGCTAACACCTGGTTGTGTGCAAAACCGCCAACAATGGTACCCGTTTCAATTTCTTGTGGTGCTGTCAACGTTTTGGCATGCGAAATTAATGCCGAAAAATCTTTACTCTTACCTTGTTGTCTATC
The DNA here is from genome assembly GCA_003249935.1 of Bacteroidota bacterium. Classification (GTDB taxonomy): domain Bacteria; phylum Bacteroidota; class Bacteroidia; order Bacteroidales; family UBA5342; genus SZUA-561. The sequence goes on along the minus strand of QKHT01000262.1, from coordinate 558 downwards.
GGCTATATGTGTGCAACCCTCAAAACCTGCCTGCCCGGTGGTGTAAACGCGTGCTTTATAGCTCTCTTTTGGTGGAACCAAACAGTTGGTTGTGAACAGGATAACGCCGTTGAACTTTTCGAACTCCTCGGCCTGTTTCCACCATGCGTTGCCATAGTTGCCTACAAAATGAGTGTATTTTTTGAATGCCGGATAGTAATTGGCCGGAAGCATTTCGCTGTGTGTGTACACATCAACACCTGTGCCTTCGGTTTGTGCCAAAAGCTCTTCCATATCTTTCAGGTCGTGTCCGCTGATGAGGATACCAGGGTTCTTACCTACACCGATATTTACTTCGGTAATTTCCGGATTGCCATACGATTCGGTATTGGCTTTGTCGAGCAAGGCCATTACGTCCACGCCGTATTTTCCACATTCGAGATTCAGGTTCAATAATTCACCTGCTTCTGTTTCGCGGTTGGTGAGTGCTGCAAGCGCTTTGTGAATAAAGGCAAATATTTCGGCATTTTCGTAGCCCAGATTAAAGGCATGTTCGGCATAAGCGGCCATCCCTTTTAA
>QKHT01000319.1 GCA_003249935.1 Bacteroidota bacterium | reverse complement strand
TGGCATTGGGCGTGTTGTTTACGGGCAAATAAAGTACAGAAGCACTTTTGAGATATGGCATCACCTCGTTATGAGGCAGATAGGCAATGCGTTCGACGAAATTGTTTAATTTATATTCTTCAATATCGCGTAATACAGCGACATCGTTTTTACCCACTAACTTTATGTTTACCGCTTGGGAAAACCCCGCATTTTCGTCAATTAATTCGCGTATTGCTTTCCAGAACTCTGTATGATTCCGGTCGGCATTAATAGCGCCAGCATGGGTAATTGTGAAGTTAGAACCGACCACTGCCTCTGTTGCATCGCCGTCGGCCGGATCGAAACCGTTGGTAACCACATTGACCGCGCGACCGCCAAGTTTTTCAAGCCCTTTGGCCCAATCCCATCCCACTGTAACCACTTTATCAGCACTTTGCAGCACTTTTCGTTCCAGTTTATGGTGTTTTTTATTGGCTGAACCGGTAAGCATGAGTTTATCGTAAAAATCAATTTCAGTCCAAGGATCACGAAAATCTGCCATCCATGGAATGCCGGTTTCGCGGTTCAGTGCCAAACCGATAAGATGCATACTGTGCGGTGGACCGGTAGTTACAATGGCATCTATTGTATTGTTTTCCAGATACTTTTTGAGGAATCGAACCGAAGGTTTTACCCAAAATTTTCGGGCATCGGGTATAAAAAAGTTACCCCGAACCCAAATGGAGAGTTTTTCGGTGAACCGTGGTTTTTCGCCTTCACTCAAAAATCCGGCATTCACCTTTTCACCCGTTTTTCGGCCTGTAAACATTTTATACCATTGATATGGCTCCCAAATTGGGTATTTAATAACTTCTGTTTCAGAAGATACATCATGTAATAGCGATTCGTCGATTGCCGGAGCTTCGGGATTTTCAGGGGTATAAACTACCGGTGTCCAACCATATTCCGGCAAATACTTTACAAATTTCAACCACCTTTGCACGCCGGCGCCACCACTTGGCGGCCAATAATATGTAATTATTAAAACTTTTTTGTTCATGAGAAAAAATAGTCACAGGCCGAAATTAACATTTTTGAAGCAAACTAAAAAACTGTTTGCCATCACATTAATGGGGGAAGAAAAGCATCTTCGAAATGTTCGAGGTCGTAACCCCCGGATTCCTTTAAAATAATAGTAATAACGTCGAACCGGATATCCATATTAAGATTGAAAATATCGACATATGCTTCGGCAGCATCCAGCAAGAAACGTATTTTACTGCGCGACACGGCATCTTCGGGATTCTGGAAAAAATCGGATTTACGGGTTTTTACTTCTACAATAACCAGCATATTACCATCGGCAGCAACAATATCAATCTCTTTATGACTGAATTGCCATTTGGTATGTCTTATTTCATAACCTTTCTTTTTCAGAAATGCCACAGAAACTTCTTCGCCAAAGTTTCCCTTTTGCTTGTTTGTGGTAAGTTCTTGATTCATCAGTTAGGCCAGTGATTGGTTAATTGTGCAAAACTCATCCGCGATGGTTAGTGTTACCTTTTTTCCCATAACCAAAGGAAAATTCACATCGCCATGACCAATTTTTGCACCAAATGCCACCGGCAATTTATATTCGTCGGTCAACTCCCAAATAATTTCGTCGAGCGACTTTCCAAAGCCGGGTTCGGGATCAGTCATTTGTGAAAACGAACCAACAACGAGGGCCGAAATTTTTCCAAATACGCCGCCAAGGTATAAATTGTGCAGCATTCGGTCTACTCTGTAAAGTTCCTCTCCAATATCTTCCAAAAAAAGAATTTTCCCTTCATAATCCGGTTCATAAGTGGTTCCCCTTAATCCAATTAGCGTAGCCAAATTACCGCCCACAATACCGGCTTCAATTACGCCATCGGTTCGGTCGAAAATATTAAAGCATTTTAATGTTATCGATTGGCCGGCCAATAACATTTTTAAGGCCTCAAATGCAGGCTGCTGAAGCGGGTTATCGCAATTTTTAAGCATTGGAGCATGCAATGAAGGGATACCAAAACTTTGGCAACAGGCTAAAAAATTTGTTATATCGCTAAACCCGATAATCCATTTTGGGTTTTGCTTAAATGTCGTCCAATCGAGTTTTGTTAGCAGATGAACTGCCCCATAACCACCGCGAGTAGCCACAATAGCCTTATATTCGGTGCAATCTAATGCAAACTGAAAATCGGCAAGCCTTTGCTCATCGGTTCCGGCAAAACATTGATGCACATTTTTTGCGTTTGGCAATACATCTAAATCGTATCCCCAACTGCGATATAATGCTACACCAGAATTTATGTACGATTCGTCTAAAGGACCCGATGGAGACACCACCGCTATTTTATCGCCTGGTTTTAAAAAAGTTAGCATAAATGGTTCAATTATAGGAATGAACCATATCCCCAATCTCTTTAAGTATTTCGGGTTGCGATTCGAATAAGGTTCCCACAACCACTATATCGGCTCCTGCCAGCAATGCCTCCTTTACGGCCAATACAGAACGCATACCACCACCAACAATTAACGGAATTGAAATATTCTTTCGAACCTGCTTAATTAAATCCATGGGCACAGGCTTTTCGGCTCCGCTTCCGGCTTCGAGATAAATCATTTTAAGGCCCAACATCTCGCCGGCCATAGCCGTTGCTACAGCAATATCGGGTTTGTTCGATGGTATGGGCCGGGTATTACTTATATACTCTACCGTAGTTGTTTTTCCGCCATCGATGAGTATATAACCAACCGATACAGGTTCAATATGATATTGTTTGATAAAAGGAGCAGCAACAACGTGATTACCGACCAAAAAATCGGCATTTCGCCCGGAAAGCAATGATAAAAAAAGGAGCGCGTCTACACAGGGAGACAATTGATGTGCCCCACCCGGAAAATGGACCACAGGTTTGTTTGATACGGCCTTTATATCACTTACAAGTTTATCTATACCGTTAAAAACCAAGCTGCCACCAACCAAAATAATATCGGCGTACTTATCAACTTGACGCAAATCGATATTACTGTTAAAGCAATATTTATCAGGATCGATAAGTACCGCCAACAGCTTTTCCCCTGATTTTATTTTGGCTAAAATATTTTCGTATACCATGTTTATTCGTTTACGCAACTCACAACAACAAAATTATTAAAAACTTTGTAATAAAACTCAACGTTGAATTTTATATTGTTTCGGAGATAAAAACCTCCAAAACTACCTTCATCACAAATATCTATTTTACTTACATTCAAATCATTACGATAATCTACATTGCCCTCTCCAATCAACTTAAACATTGCCTCCTTAGCTGCCCAAAGCAGAGTCAGATACACAATTCGATTCGAATTGCCAATAAAATCAATTTCGTATTGCGAAAAAACCCGGTGCGCCACCCGTTCTACCTGCGGGCGGAAATACTCAACATCGAGTCCGATTCTCTTTGTTTGATGAACCGCTATGGCTGCCATTTTACCGGAATGCGACACCGCAATTTCATAGTTTTTGTGATTGGGAAAAGGCTTTCCAAATTCATCGTAATCAACATATACCGGATTATCATCCACAGAACTCAACATAAACCGATATGCCAACCAATGCTTTCGTGCCTCCGGGTTTCCGATTTGTGCCAATCGTTTACGGTCATAAGGTCGTAAATTTATTCGACTCTCAAAATAAAACCCGTCTTCGGTTGTTTCCCAAATCCAGAGCCTGCCTTCACCAAAAATAGAATTATCGAGAAAAAGTGGCATTTATTTCCATGTTAATGTTTCGATTAAATGCAATACATCTCTTTCGATAAAAGTAACTAAAGGCTGAATACTATCCCTGTTTGCCGGGCAATTGAAATACAATGCGCCACGTAAAAAATGTTTGGAGCTGTCGCTGGCCACAAATTGCAGAGCAGAGGCCGAGTTACCTTCCAAACGAAACAAAATTCCACTCACATGATGCTTCGGGAAACGAAAAACCGTTTCGTTAATTGCATCGGCACGCACGGTATGCTTATAAACAAAAACGCGGGCATCTTCTGAAACCGCCTTAAAATTGCCTTTCAATGGCATGTAGCTTAAATGCAACTTTCCATTAATTTTTGGGTATTCAATATTAATCCAAATATCATCCGGGTTATCCGATTTCACATCTGCAATATGGGTGTCCGATGGGAATTCAAATGAAAATGGATATTCTAACCCAACCAGTTGATAATGTATTTCTTTGGGTAAGTCAATTCTAAAATACCCCGATGGTTTGGGCACGGGCGGGTCAGCACATGCTGTGAGCAAAGCCAACGAAAAAAACAAAATTCGACTGCTACGATTTTGTCCTGCGAACCGAAACCCCAACTTTCTTAATCCGTCTTTCATCGGCCGATAGTATTTTAAAATTATATTCGTCAAATGCAATGATGTCATTTTTCTTAGGCATTTCTTCTGTTATTTCAAGGATCATTCCGGCCAAGGTATCTGCTTCGCCACTATATTTTGCCACCAATCCATGGTTCAGACTTAAAACCTCTTCAAATTTGCCAAGCATTGTTCTCCCTTCAAATATGTATGAACCATCGGGAAGTTTAACAAAATTTCGTTCTTCCTCGTCGTATTCATCGCTTATTTCACCAACAATTTCCTCTATTACATCCTCGAGTGTAACAATACCTAAAGTACCCCCATACTCGTCGATTACAATTGCCATGTGAATTTTTTTAAGCTGAAATTCTGCGAGTAAATCGTCTATTTTTTTTACTACCGGCACAAAATAGGGCGGACGAATAAGTGATTGCCATCGAAAACTTTTGCCTTTGTGTATATGCGATAGGAGATCTTTTATATACAAAACCCCTTTAATATTGTCGGGCGATTTGTCGTAAACCGGTATCCGCGAGAAACCCGATTCAACTATTATAGCAATAACTTCCTCAAAATCAGAACTAATATCAATATCAACAATATCGACCCGTGCCACCATTATAGATGAAACACTAATATTACCAAACTTAATAATACCCTGCAGGATGTCCTTTTCCTCGGTTAAGCTGTTGCCGGTAAGTTCCAATGCATCCGAAAGTTCATCCATGGAAATTGACGAGGATTTGCGACTAACCACTTTATTAATAAAGCCACTTGAGCCTACAATTAATTCTACAATAGGCTTACATAAACGGTGAGCCCAAAGTAACGGTACCGCCATAGACAGAACTACATTAACGGGTTTCTGAGACGCATACACCTTTGGTAAAATTTCGCCAAAGAGTAATATTAACGATGTTATAATTATTACATTTACCACAAAGCCAACCAGTACATTTGCACTAAAATCAAACAATTCGTTGCTCAAATAAGTGGTAAATACGACAATACCTACATTTACGAAATTATTTGCCGTTAAAATTGTGGCCAACAATCGTTCGGGCTGATTTAAAAATCGTTTTACGATCCCTTCCCTGTGCGATGTTCCGGCGCGAAGTTCAGAAATCTGGTTTGGCGACAATGAAAAAAAAGCTACTTCGGACCCCGACATGGCTGCACTCGCCAGTAACAACAGAACAATGAGAATTAAGACCAAAAAAAACCCCGGATTTAATGAAAAATCCGGCTTTAGAAGAAAAAGCTGGCAAAATAAAACTATCGTATTCAAAATGGATGTATTTAATTAAAACATTCCCGATCCTATTCAGAACGGAAGATCATCGTTGTCTCCAGTAGGGGCAAAAGGATCGGATTGAGGCGATGGAGGGACCACACGTGGAGCACTGGCAGCAGGTTGAGGCGAAGAAACCCGATCGGCTGCAACTGGTTCGGCCTGACCCGAACCATCGGCTTTACGACCCACAAATTGGATAGTATCGGCAAAAATTTCGGTAATGTATCTTTTTTGGCCCGCCGAATCATCGTATGAACGGGTTCTTATTTTGCCTTCCACATATAATGTGGCTCCCTTATGTATCCATTTTTCGGCAATTTCTGCTAATTGCCGCCATGCTACAATATTGTGCCACTCCGTTCTTTCGGGAACCACAACACCCTCCTTTGTGGTGTAACCACGGTCTGAGGTGGCCAAACTAAACTTCGCAACCGCAAGATTACTTTCGATGTATTTTACATCGGGTTCAGTGCCTACATTTCCTACAAGAATAACTTTATTTACCGACATTGTGTTTTGCTTTATGGTTTTCGAGTGGTAAAAATACAACTTTTTAAGAAACAAGTCTCTTTTTGATGAGCACTTTTTCTTGCCCTCAACAATTTTCCATATCCGGCATATAATTTCTCAAAAAGTTATCAATAAGCTTTGGAACAGGAATTTCCATACTCTTCAGATCGGTTACTTTAACCAGAATTGAATTTGAATGCATTTCCGGCAAGTCACCTTCTATTTTCCAGAAGGTAGCCAAAACCTTGCGGTGCGTTAAGATATGATTAACATTACAGACCTTTACCAATTCGCCTTCGAATTTTAAATCGACGTTATATTTATCTATAATGCCGTTTAGTAGCGCGTTAGACGAATCGACAAAAGGGAACAGATACATATTTTTCCAAAAATCTCTGCTTGTTTGCTTTTCGAACCAAATACCTTTGGAGGTTTCAACGACAAGAAAATGCATTTCGCGTTCGCTAACTTTTGTTTTGTGCCTTCTAACCGGAAAGTCGTACACCCTGTTTTGCCTTTTGGCCGAACACACATCGCTGAATATACAGTTATCGCACTGCGCATTGCGGGGAACACATTTTAATGCACCAAATTCCATCATGGCTTCATTAAAAGTGCCGGGGTTTGCCTTCGGCAGTAAACTTTGAGCGAAATTTTTGACTATCTTTTTACCAATGGCAGAGTCAACCGCTTCTTCCACCCCAAATAGTCGCGAAATAAACCTGAGAACATTGCCATCGACCACAGCCACAGGTTCAGCCGAAACAATTGATGCAATGGCTGCAGCCGTATAATCGCCAATACCTTTTAAAGATTTGAGTGCTTTAAATTCTTCGGGGAACTTACCATCGAAGCACTCAACAACTTGTTTTGCAGCCGCATGCATATTTCGTGCACGCGAATAATAACCCAAACCTTGCCAGAGCTTAAGGACCTCGTGCTCGCCAGCTATTGCCAGCGACTCAACAGTTGGAAACCGGCTCACAAACCGGTTAAAATATTGTTCGCCCTGAACCACTTGCGTTTGCTGCAGTATAACTTCGGAAACCCATACCCGATAGGCACTTCGATTTTTTCGCCAAGGTAATATGCGTGCATTGGAGGAAAACCAATCGAGTAAAATTTGAGTTATATTATTATTGTATTGAACCATTTACTTGTGTTGAAAAAAATATTATTCTTTTATAAGCATCTTTTTGAGTGAAAAGTTTTTATTATTGAATGAATTATACTTTTTTTGTACTTTAAAAAATATAATTCTATAAAGCGATGAAAGACTTTATTAAATATCTTGGTATTATCATTGTGTTACTTGGCGTTTTGGTTCTCGTTATCTCGGCGGTTGCGTCTAAAATAAGTAATCCGGTATTAGCAGTTGGTGGCACACTAATGGTATTGGGTCTTATTGCACATGTTGTAATCAATAAATATGTTGATTTGGACTAATTTCAGGCATTAAAAGATTAAAAAAAACCCGATGTCAATGATAGACATCGGTTTTTTTTATGCATTTTTTACAAATGCCATACCATTCCAAATTGGTACAACATTCGAATTATCTACTCGTAAACAGAATTCGATATCGTTATTAAAGCCAAGGCTGATTAGCCGTCGGGCATGTGCAGTTTCTAAGATAAGTGTCTGACAAGCCAATGTTCCTTTATCTGCAAGTATTTTGAGTGCCAAAGCCTGATCGTCCGGAACAAATTCTTGTTCCTTTGCCAATTTGCAAATAATTGTACCAGCAACTAAAGCATCGTCTAACGAGAATTTGCCATTGGTTCCGGAACAAATAATAACAACATCCTGCCTATTGTGAAGTATAAACTTAACAATTGAACTGATATTATTAAAACATGCGGCAACTAATCGCTCGCCCGAACCTGCCGATAGTAATGTGGATGTACCATTGGTCGTAGTAAGCACTATTTTCCGTCTGAAAATTTTATCTGATGTAAATTCTAAAGGAGAATTTCCAAAATCAAATCCTTCAATCATAATAGCATCCCGTTCGCCCGCAAGTAACCCATTGTGAGTAGCAGCCAACATTTTGGCTTCCTCTACCGACCGGGCAATTAGAATACCATCCGCCCCATTTGCCAACGCATTGGTAATCACCGTAGTTGCTCTCAATACATCAATTACCACAACTAATTTTCCCGAGAGCATTTCGGGTGAAACAACTTGTGGTAGACCATAAACCTCTATTCGCCTCATTTTTAATTTTTGTTTTAGCGTTTAATCAAAACAACACACTAAATTAGTTCTTTTTTTGTTTTGATGCGTTACAAAATAACTTTTATATACAATTACCTTTTTTATATTACAAATACAAATAAAAATCTTTGGTTAACTCTTTATATGATTCGGAGTAACCGATTTGGTCACGAACGCATAATTCAGAATCAGTACAATAATTGCGGCTCCTGCCATACTCAACCATCATTCGGGTTGGCGTATTCAATTTCGACATGCTAACCTTGCATCTGCGCAACGGATACAGACTTAATTCCCACGCACAATTTTCGACCATCCGATGATATTCAAAAGGATAAATCATAGAGACCTTGCCATCTGACTCCAGATTTGCATCTGCAAACTGCAAAACTTTGCAGGCATCCAACGATTCTGTATGCCTTGCAATATTCCGTTGCCGATCATTTCCCCTTAAATTATTTACAAAATAGGGCGGATTAGAAATAATTAAACCATATTTTGCAGGTGATTCAAAATCACAAATATCCGAAGCAAAAACCTTGATCCTCTTAGCAAAAGGAGATTCTAAAACATTCATATAAGCATCGGCAGCTGCATCGTAATCAATCTCTACTGCATCAACCAACGATTCTGTATTTCGTTGAGCCATCATTAGTGCTAATAACCCTGTACCGGTACCAACATCTAAAATCCGGCATCCATTCCCTAAACTTGTCCAAGCCCCTAATAATACACCATCAATGCCAACTTTCATGGCTGTATTTTGTTGGTATATTGTAAACGACTTAAATCTGAAATAGTTATTCAATCTATTTTTACGGCAAAAATAACTATCCAAATATTTTATTGCGCTATAAAACTAATTTTTTTGTCATAAAAAATACTATAAAATACGATAATAATAATTTATCTATGATTTAAACACAAACATAACATTTTATATTGTATTATTTATTAATTATTTATACACTTTTTCTAATGTATTACTTTATATTTTTAATGGTTTTATGTGAATACAATTTTCATGGTTTTCAGTGATTTTTTACAGAAAATGAACGCTTATTTTTACATCGTTAATTAATCATAACAACAGCAATACAAAGGAAACAAGAATAGCGTATTAATCCTTGCTTAATTCCCAAAGACTAGACAAGACTCAATTGACCCTCTCAAGTTAAATTGCCAAATGTGCTAAACGAAATGAAATTGTCCTGAAAAGGAAGAAAGCGATTTTTAAAATCGCTTTTTTCTTTTTAAAAAACATACCAATGAATCTAAATTCTGATATTATTGTTTCACTTTTTTTATCTATACCCACCGTGATAAAAATTATACTTTTATTCCTTTAACAGATAAAGAAATGACTCAGCACTTCCAAAAAATTATTATAGTATTTATAGTTATAACATACTGTTTTACAGAAACAAAATCGCAAGACATTTTGAAAGAAATTAGCGATACAACGATGACGAATAACACAAAAATTTCCATAGTACCGTTTAGCTTTTATTTGCCAGCATTGGGTGTAGCTGCAGCGATGGATATTGCAGCAAGGGGACTTTTTCAGGAACAAACCACCTCTACATTGGTAGGGTTAATTAGCACCAATAGTTCGCGGTATTTGTACTGGGATGCCGAAAACTATCAAATTCCTTTTGCGCGACGTATTTTTATGAGTCCGAATCTAAACATCGCTCATTACGGTTCACTCGAATTGTATAGCCAGAGTCTTCCCCATGTTGCTTTTCCGGGACAAAAAGCCGGATCAAATAACTCGGACATCAAAAACTATTATTCGATAGAAAGCAACAAAACCGAAGCTGAACTCAATTTCAAGTATCTGATTCCTTTTGGAAAGGGTAAAACAACGATACTCGACACCATCCGGTTATTAAATGGAATGACAATGGCATCAGATATTAATCAAAGTATGAATCTGTTTGGTTCGGGTCGAACTTTTATAGACTTTGGCGTTTTTTACCAAAATATGGCTTTAACACTCCCTTCGCCATTGGGAGCAAAAAAAACCATCACATCGGGCATAAAGATTGGACTCAGCAACGAAAACACAGATTTTAAAGACAATCCGGGAAAAGGTACAAGCAGTTATATAAAATTTTGGAAAGGGATAGATGCTTTTAATGCAGATGTTCCCTGGCAAATGATTGAAATAAGCTTCAGCAAATACATTTCGTTACCCAAAGGTTGTATGCGCCAGCAAACGATTGCAACCAATTTTTGGAGTCAAAATGTAACAAGTTGGGATCAAACATTCAAAGGGAAACCAATGCGACCTTCGGTGTTTATGGGCCCGAATCTTGGCGGAAGATACAGATTCAGAGCGTTACCCGAAGCGCGTTACAACGACCGAGCAGCATGGCTTGGTTCAGCCGAATACCGCATTACGCCATACTGGAATCCATTAGGCGGCCGGAATTGGCTCAGGAGAATGAACATCAGGACCGATTGGATGCAATTTGTGGCATTCACAGAATTTGGCAGAGTAAACAACCAGTGGAACAAAGAGTTACTGACCAGAAATCTGAAATACGACGGTGGAGTTGGCATTCGCATATTTACAAATCAGATGGTGCTCCGTGTCGATGCGGGCTTATCGTCCGAAGGCAGTGCCGTGCAAATGTTTATAAATCAAGCCTTTTAATAGCAAACATAGCCCTAACAAAAGCACCCGTTATGGGTTTAAACAAGTCCGATATTTCGACCATGTTTTAAGAAACCAATATTTGCAGTCGCAACCGGCAGAGATAGACCCTAAGTAATAAATATGCTTTACAGATGAGGGGTAAATATTGCTCCACTGAGACGGATTGCTTTCGCCAAAGGTTCTAAATCGTTGTCGACTCTATATATTTGGCGATATTATGACATTCTGACTATTACTTAACGATTAAAAAGAGGAGATACATATCGACAAAAAAGCGCACCCAAAAACCGGATGCGCTTCTTGTTGGTTGTTTGTATAACTAATTAAGACAGTAACTTTTTAACGGCATCGGATATAGCTTTGCCTTCTGCTTTACCAGCGAGTTGTTTCGATGCAATGCCCATTACTTTGCCCATTTCTTTGGCCGATGTAGCCCCAACGGCAGAAATAATAGCTCTGAGTGCTTCATCCAACTCATCGGCCGTAAATTGCTTTGGCAGGTACTCGAGAATCACACGCACTTCGGCTAACTCACTTGCAGCCAGTTCGGGTCTGTTTTGAGTTTCGTAAATTGCGGCCGAATCCTTTCGCTGTTTTACCATTCGTGTAAGAATAGTGATAGCTTGCTCGTTGCTGAGCTCACCATTTCCCCCTTTGGCCGTTTTCGCCTCAAGCATCTCTTTTTTTGCCCCCCGTAAAGCCTCAAGTTTCACTTTATCTTTTGCAAGCATCGCTTTTTTGATATCCTCGGAAATCTGATCATATATATTCATATCAATCTATCTCCCCTTTTAAAAACCGGTTATTATCTCTCAAAGTCATTTCGCCTTTTTGGTTAGACGACACCGAAAACCGCGAACGCGTAACCTCTGTTGGCGGAACTTTGGCATTTTTACGCATATAGGCCGGCACCGACTCAAGTTCGTCGATGAGATGTTCGTCCTGAAGTTCTTTCATTGACAAATTGCCCCGGTAACCTACTTCGCTGTAACTTTTTAGCGGATCGTAGATGGTATTTTTGTTATTCTGAACCGAACGATTATTACCATACAATGCATCGTATCGGCTGTCGATGCTACTCGCTTGCGGGGCTTGCGGGGCCTGATATGGATTTTGCGGTTGGGCCTGAATACCGGCATTCATCTCATTTCGGGGATTAAACCCACCGCGATTTGGATTATATCCATCGTTTGAACCAGGCCGTGTTTGTGGATTAACAGATGGCGAACTTTGGTATGGATTATCGAAATTTACCTCCCTCGGCTTCTCGGATTGCCGACCAAAATTAATGGTTGGTGCACCACCCTGTAAGCCTCCCGGAAATTGTCCCTCGTTTAAAACCACCCTTTTTGCGCCGGGTTTTTCATTGATTGAAAAACTTGGTGTATCGCTCGAATTAAACCCGGTGGCGATAATTGTAACACTTACTTTATTGCCTAAGCTATCGTCTTTACCACAACCAATAATGGTTTCGGCATCGTGTCCCACATATTGCCCTATGTAATCGGTAATGCCCCTGAGTTCATCCATCGTTAGCTCAAGCTCTCCGTAGGTGATATTCATGAGTAATTTTTGAGCCCCGCTTATATCGTTACTATTAAGCAAAGGCGAACTTAGTGCACTATTTACCGCAACCACAGCCCGGTCGTCGCCCTCGGCTGTAGCCGAACCCATCAAAGCCACGCCACTATCGCGCATTACTCTGCGAACATCGGCAAAGTCAACGTTGATATATCCGGGAAGTGTAATAATTTCGGCAATGCCCTTGGCTGCAATTGAAAGTACTTCGTCGGCCTTTCCGAAAGCTTCGGGCAGTGTAAGATTGCCGTACATTTCGTATAGTTTTTCGTTGCTGATAACCACAAGCGCATCCACGCATTTTTCCATCTCTTCAAGCCCTTCCAATGCTTTTTGGATACGTGGCCTGCGTTCGAACATAAACGGAATAGTAATAATGCCAACCGTAAGAATACCCATGTCTTTGGCCAACTTGGCAATTACCGGGGCTGCACCGGTTCCGGTTCCACCCCCCATGCCGGCAGTTACAAAAACCATTTTGGTTCTGTCTATTAAAAATGCTTCAATATCTTTCAGGTTTTCTATTGCAGCCTCGCGGCCCACAGTAGGATCGGCCCCGGCGCCTAACCCTTCGGTAAGCGAACGACCAATAATTACACGGTTTGGCACAGGCGAATTATCAAGCACCTGCACATCGGTATTAACCACAACGAAATCGACATCTTTAATACCCTGACTATACATGTAGTTTACAGCATTGCAGCCACCGCCGCCAACGCCAATAACTTTTATTATCGAGGAATTATTCCTGTTAAATTTAAAATCCAGCAAATCTTCCATAATCATCATTTAATATTTTCATCTTCGTCAAATAAACCCTTTAGCATAGTTATAAAACCATTACCCTTTTTTTTACCGGGTTTTTCCTGTGGTTTCATATCATTAGGTATTTCTAACTGTGGTTTTTCCACAGTTACAATTTTCCTGCAATCATCCAAACCACCATTGAGCAGACTAATTGCCACTTCAACACCCGGTTTAAGCACAATACGTTCGGGAATCGTTATATTTGAGGCTAAACCCACTGCACGAACGTTTAATCCGGTAATACCTTTAGTAAGCCAGTTAAGTCCGTTTATACAAGATCCACCTCCAACGAGCACTATTCCCGCACCTATTTTATCAAAGTATCCTGATAAATCGATTTGATTCGCCAGATTGTCGACAATTTCGTGAACACGGGCATTTATAATATGTGCCAGTGTTGATTTCTGAACCTCGCGAGGCTCCCAACCATCAGATGAAGCCACCGAGATTATTAGATTTTCCTGAACCAATTCGGGCGATACCACACCGAATTTAACTTTCAGATCCTCGGCCTGTTCGGCAAGTATTTTCAGTCCTTCTTTGATATCGTTGGTTACCGAATTTCCACCAAAAGGAAGAACAGCCAAATGGCGCAAACGACCATCGTAATAAACCGCAATTTTGCTTGAACCAGCCCCCATATCAATAATGGCGGCCCCAATATTTTTCTCAGTTTGCGAGAGATAAGTTTCACCAAGAATACGAGGAGAAACTACAAAATCCATAATCTCGTAATCGGCATTTTTAAATGCTTTACGAAGATTTTCCATGTTTACCTGTGGCATGGACAAAATGAGATACTCACCTTCAACAAGACTACCAACCCGGCCTAAAATTGTAGTGGCAGCTTCAGGCTCTTTATCGGCCCAATAGCCTTGCTCCTCAATAGAGAGCCGCGCATTACCATCGCCCACATCAATCTTGTTATTCTCCTGGTACATTTCGTCCAGAAGCCCCTTAGTCACCGTATCAGTTTTCTCAAGCAACCGTGTTACCCGGTTCCGCTGAAAGAATACCGGATTACCTCCGGTTCCAACATAAAATCCCAAAATCTTAGCGTTGACATCCTTTTCGAGCCCCCGCGCCAATTCCTTAATTTTGTTTGCCACCATCAAAGGGTTTATTACCACCCCTCTTTTAACCCCTTCACTCTTTACCCTACGAATGGTTTTGAGGTGAATGTTACCATTTGCACCCCTTACTCCAATTGCGCCGGTAATAAATGTGGTGCCAATGTCAATTACTGCCGTGAAATTCTCATTCATTTTACTATCTTTTTATACAAACAACCTGATTATCAAACTTAATATTTACAACCGAATATTTACCAGAACCACCTTTGTCCACCACCCGGGCGTAAAAAGTGTTGAGATTATCGAATTTACGTTCGAGATTTAATCCATCTCCAACCAGAATACTGAAGTTACCTACACGCGGAATCATGTATACTTCGTTACGATTATTGAGTGCCAATTGCGTAATTTGCCGTTCCCATTTGCGATTATCACGCAGAAAATTAGTCACGGTTATCAATCGGTCTAAACCCGTTTTGCTGTTTACATTTCCCGTTGCCACCATAATTTTAGGCGCATTGCCGCCTCGTCCTGCAATAACTTTCCCCTCGGTATCCACAAAGTACTGCTTTCCACCAGAGAATACGGTTAATATTGGCTCTCGTTGCTTTATTCTGATATGAACATAACCATCCAACCCTTTGTAACAACTTACACTCTTTACAAAAGGATGCTTTAAAACCAAAAGTTCAACATCGTTGGTATTAATATTACCAAAAGCTTTACCCGAAAGTTTTATTCCCTTATTCGAAAGCAGATTACGAATATCCGACCGGTTAACAAAACTATAATCCGCACTATCAGCCACATTAACAACAAAACCCTTACACACCCGGCTTCCCGAAGAGTGTATGGATATTGCCAGCATTGTAAGCAGATAGCCGGAAAGTATTACCACCAATATCGTTCTCAGAATTCGTTTCATCTGTTTTCGAATACTATTTTTATATCGTTTAACATGGTATCTATATCACCTGCACCCATTACAAGCAACACCCCCGGTTTTTCAATTTTTCTGAGTACCGCGAGTAATTCGTTTTTGGTGCATAATGTTTTTTTTGCCGATGTAATCTGTTCAAATACCATTTGCGAACTTACGCCCTCTATGGGCAATTCGCGAGCCGGATATATATCGAGCAAAACCACTTCGTCGAGCATCGAAAGACTGCGCGCAAACCCATCGGCCAAATCGCGTGTTCGGCTATACAAATGGGGTTGAAAAACACCTGTAATCCTTCGGTCGGGGTACAGTTGCCTTGCCGAACTAATTGTTGCCGCAAGCTCTTCGGGATGATGCGCATAATCGTCGACCAAAAGAAAATCCGGTGTGGCCAGATATACTTCAAAACGCCGTTTTATCCCTTTAAAACCGGCCAAGGCCTTACAGGCTTTCGAAATATCGGCCCCATTGAGCCATGCTTGCGAAAGTGCTGCAACAGCATTTTCCACATTGAGTTTACCAGGAACACCAAGCTTCACGCCAGTCACTTTGCCTCCGGGATAATTGAAAGTAAAACGATACAATCCATCTTCGAGCATAAAATCGTTGGCATAAAAATCAGCCGCCTCCGTTACCGAATAGCTGTAAAATTTCACATCGCGGTTCAGCACAGGCGCAATATTTACACCCTTTTTCAACACGAGTGCACCACCCGGCTTAATCAAGGTACAAAAATGCTCAAAACTCTTAACAACTTCCGCGTAAGTGCCATAAATATCGAGATGATCGGCATCCACCGAGGTAATTACAGCTGTGCCCGGCATAAGGTTATGAAACGAACGATCGAATTCATCGGCTTCAATAACCACAAGATTACTGTTAGCATCAATAATACAATTCGTATTGTAATTGCGCGAAATTCCGCCCAGAAAAGCGTTGCAGCCATGTCCCGATTCGGTTAAAATATGTGCTGTCATGGTCGAAACCGTTGTTTTACCATGTGTTCCGGCCACACAAATACCATTGTTTTCCTGGGTAATAAACCCAAGAATCTGAGCCCGCTTAAGCATTTTAAACTCTTTTTGTCTGAACCACTGCAACATGGCCGAGTTGGCAGGAATTGCGGGCGTTACCACCACCAAAGTATTGGATGCATTGACAAAACAGGCCGGAATCTTTTTAATATCGTCAGCAAAAACGGTTTGAATACCTTCGCGATTCAGGGCTTTGGTAAGCTCGGTTTCCGACCGGTCGTACCCCCCTACATTTTTGCCATTTACAGCAAAATAACGGGCAAGGGCACTCATGCCAATACCACCAACCCCCAAAAAGAAAATATTTGAGTATCCCTTTAACATATATCGGGCCGCTGCACCAAACACTTTATCGGCAATTTTTTCGGCTGAACCCGGTAGTGCCATCTTGAGTGCATTTTCGGCTAAATGAGTAAGTTTAGCACTATCCTTAACTAAGTTAAACACTGTTTTTAGCAACAAAACCGATGCACCAGCATCGGGCACCAAGGCCGCAGCATTCACTTTTACAAGTGCTTTGGCGTTTTTAGTCTGATGGTCTTCGGCCACATTAGGTGATGGCACCAGCAACATGGCTTTACCAAGCAGAGTCAACTCCGAAATCGTACCCGCTCCGGCCCTCGAAACCACCAAATCGGCAGCACCATATGCCAAATCCATTCTGTCTAAAAAAGTTTTTACCACCAATCCGGGAATTTGCTTCCCATCCATCGCCCTGGCCACTTCTTCGGCATAAAGCCGACCGGTTTGCCATATAAACTGAACACCGCTACCTGATATTTCATCCAACCCATTGAGAATACAACTGTTTATAGTACGCGCCCCTAAACTGCCACCAACCACAAGCACCGTTTTTTTATTCGGGTCGAGTCCAAAATAAGCCGCACTTTCTTCGCGTGTAACAGGCTTTAGCAAATCCTGACGAATCGGATTGCCAGTGAGTACAATTTTTTCTTTTGGGAAAAACCGGCCCATATCGGGGTAAGCCACACAAACGGCATCGGCCACTTTAGCAAGCAACTTGTTGGTAACCCCCGCATACGAATTCTGCTCCTGCAAAACCACCGGGATACCTGCTTTAGAAGCCGCCTTACAGATTGGACCACTGGCATAACCACCAACACCCACCACTACATGAGGTTTAAAAGTCCTGATCATTTTACGCGCTTTGATCATACTGCGTATAAGATTGAACAACACGCTAAAATTCTTCAACGATAACTTTCGGATCAGACCTTGTACCGGTAACCCTTCGATGCGATACCCAGCAGCCGGAACCCTTTCCATCTCCATACGTCCCAACGCACCTACAAACAGGATTTCCACATTGGGTTCTCTGTTTTTAAGTTCGTTGGCAATAGAAATAGCCGGAAAGATATGACCTCCGGTTCCGCCACCACTTACTATAATCCGTATTTTATCTTCAATCCAAATCATCGATATCGTGTTTCATTAGTTCATCACTATCGGTATTATTATAAAAATCGTCGTGTTCTGTAAACACAACCTGTTTGCTTACCCCATCACCAATTACAGATGGTTCGGTTTCTACATGAACCGCAGTAGGCTTTGTAGAAAAATAGCTCGTACTCAACACCATACCAATGGCCGAACCGGTAATAATCAGTGAGGTTCCGCCCATACTTACAAACGGCAAAGTTTGCCCCGTAACCGGCCCCAAACCAATGGCCACAAACATGTGCAGAAACGACTGAATGACCATACCGCCCACAATTCCAATGGCCAGAAGTCCCGGAAATATCTCATCAGACTTTTGAGAAATAAGTCCGGCTCTGAAAAATAGCACCAAATAACAAAAAATGATAAACGCGCCAAGTACAATACTTCCCTCTTCTACAATTATGGCATAGATAAAGTCGCAATTGGCCTGTGGCAAAAAGTACTTTAACTCACTTCGACCCGGGCCTTGCGGCAGTATACCGTTGGCAATGGCTTTGATCGACAAATCTTTTTGATAAGATTCGGTGCCGTTGATGCGCTCTTGCCAAACGCTGATACGGTGGAAGAATTTAAAATCGGGAAAAGCTTTGTATGCTAAAAACCCTAAAACAAGAATGCCGGCAATTATAATAATTATCGCAATCCAGCCTCTTGCAGGAAACCGTCCTACAAAAAGCAGAAGCAGGGTGTTAAAGCATATAAGGAGAGCCATCGAAAGATTTTCGGGAAAGATTACCAAAACCACAACCCCTACCGGAATAAGTATACGAAGGATGGTATCTGCAACACTAATTTCCTTGTTGTTAAACTGATGTAAAATATGAGCGATGTATATAATTGTTATATACTTCATCACTTCAGATGGTTGGATGCCAAAAACCCATCGTGTATGCCGTAATGTGGCATACAACAATACAGGAACAATAATTATTGCCCCATATTTTGCTAATTTGAAATAATGTTTATAATGAATTTTATGGAACACCCACATCATTGTAATTCCAACACCCAAAAGCGTAATATGTTTGGCAATAGGTGCAAACGGGTTATCGGTTCCCGAAGCCCACGACAATGAACCGGCCGAACTATACACCGAAAGCATTGAGATAAGGGTAAGTACAAGCACGATACCCCATATTACAATGTCGCCTTTAAAATTTTTAGCTACAAACTGGTTCATTACATCAATCTATTATAAAAGTCAGAACTTGATATTTCTATTTAACGCTACAAATTGCGGACGAAATTCTTAAATTGCTCGCCACGGTCTTCGTAATTTTTAAATAAATCAAAGCTTGCACAGCAAGGTGAAAGCAACACAACGTTACCTTTTTCGGCCATTTCGTATGCCTTTTTAACAGCCTCGTCCATTGAAGTGGCTTCTTCGACGCGACCAACAACCCCCGAAAATGCCGATACTAACTTGGCATTATCGGTTCCGAGACAAACCATCCCCCTTACTTTCTGACGAACTAAATCTGTTAATTCGCTGTAATCGTTGCCTTTGTCAACGCCACCTGCAATCCAGATTACCGGCTTACGCATACACTCCAAAGCGTACCATGTAGAGTTGACATTTGTTGCTTTCGAATCGTTTACAAACTCCACATTTCGCACTGCGGCAACATATTCGAGTCGGTGCTCAACGCCTTTAAAATCGGTGAGCGATTCTCGAATCACGTCATTTTTAATTTCCGAAACCTTGGTGGCAATACCGGCAGCCATTGAGTTATACACATTGTGGCGGCCGTTGAGCGACAAATCATCTATATTCATATCAAACAAATCGTTATCTGTATTTATTACTATTTTTTCTTCGTTTATACATGCACCCTTTTCTACATTTTCCAAAAATGAAAAAGGCAGTAAGCGGGCCGCTATATCTCTCTTTTCAATCTCTTGTTTCAGTACCGGATCATCGAAACAAAAAATAAATGCATCATCTTTTGTCATGTTTCTTACAATTCTGAATTTACTATCGATATATTTTTGAAAAGAATATTCGTACCGATCGAGATGATCGGGGGTAATATTCATGAGAATCGCTATATCTGCCCTGAAATCGAACATTCCATCGAGCTGAAAGCTACTGAGTTCCAATACATATACATCGTGCGGATCTTCGGCTACCATGCGGGCATAACTGTGGCCTACATTACCACACAATCCGGCAGAAACCCCGGCCTTTACCAAAATATGATGAATCAGCATGGTTGTAGTGGTTTTTCCGTTACTCCCGGTTATGCAAATGTGTTTGCCTCGAGAATATCTGCCACCGAACTCTATTTCTGAGATAACAGGAATTCCCTTTTCATGCAAAGCCTTAACTATCGGTGCCTTATCCGGAATACCCGGGCTTTTTATAACCTCAACTGCCGAAAGAATGATTGATTCGGTATGCTGAAGCTCTTCGTACGCAATTTGATATTTTTCGAGTTCGGCTTTGTATTTGGGTTTAATCGCTCCAAAATCGGAGACAAACACCTTAAAACCTTGCTTTTGTGCAAGTATTGCTGAACCAACGCCACTCTCGCCCGAACCTAAAATCACCATCAGTTGTTTTTCCATGGGTTATCTTATTTTCAGTGTTACAAGTGTAAGTACAGCCAATATCACGGCAACAATCATAAACCTTGTCACGATTTTCGGTTCAGGAAAACCCTTTTTTTGAAAATGGTGATGGAGTGGTGCCATAAGAAAAATGCGGCGACCTTCGCCATAAACACGTTTTGTGTGTTTAAAATGCGATACCTGAATCATTACCGAAAGACTTTCGACAAAGAAAATACCGCACAATACCGGAATTAATAACTCTTTATGAAGAATAATTGCAAAAACCGCAATCAGACCACCAATGGTTAAACTACCGGTATCACCCATAAAAACCTGCGCAGGGTATGAATTATACCACAAGAAACCGATTGTTGCGCCCACAAATGCTGCCCCGAAAACGACCATCTCCTGGACCTCGGGAATGTATAATATCTGAAGATAGTGAGCCATTTCGATATGGCCCGAGACATAGGCAAAAATGACCAATGTAGCCACAATGATGGCCGAGGTTCCGGCCGCAAGACCATCGAGACCATCGGTAAGATTGGCCCCGTTAGATACTGCGGTAACAATAAAAATAACCGCAAACACAAAAATAATCCATGCGTATTTTTTAGCACTATCACCCAAAAACCAGAGCATATCGGCATAGTCGAAATTGGTGCTTTTAAGAAACGGAATTGTCGTTTTTGTCGATTTCACATCCTTACTAACATATTCTGCCACCTGCCCTTCTACTGCCGGCAAGGCGACTCTGTCGCGAATCACCGCATCGTCGCTGAGATACAAGGTAAGACCGACAATTAGCCCTAACCCAACCTGACCGAATATTTTGAACCGACCGGCCAGCCCCTCTTTATTCTTTTTAACAACCTTAATATAATCGTCTACAAAACCAATAGTACCCAACCAAATCGTCGAAACAATCATTAATAAAACATATACATTATCGAGGCGGCAAAGTAACAGAACCGGAATTAAAATGCCGGCAAGAATTATTAAACCACCCATAGTTGGCGTGCCCGCTTTACTCATTTGCCCCTGAAGACCTAAATCACGCACCGATTCGCCAATCTGCTTTTTACGCAAAATGTCAATAATTTTACGACCATATATGGTGGTGAATAACAACGAAATGATGATAGCCAAACCGCTCCTGAACGAAATGTAATGAAACATACGCGCTCCCGGAAAGTGAAGTTTGTCGAGAAACTCGAATAAATAGTATAGCATTATCCTGCGTATTTAGTTAAGTTGATTAAAAAATTCACGAACCACTTCCCTATCATCAAAATGGTGTTTTACACCTTTCACATCCTGATAGGTTTCGTGGCCTTTGCCTGCAATAAGCACCACATCGCCGGGTTGAGCCATGGTTAAAGCCGTGCGAATTGCCTGAGTACGATCGGTGATACAAAGCACCTTACGCTTGTCGACCATATTTACCCCGGCCATCATATCGGCAATAATATCTTCTGGTTCCTCGAACCGTGGATTATCGGAAGTAAGGATTACCAACTGGCTCCCTTTTACCGATTCGGCAGCCATTAGCGGGCGTTTTCCTTTATCGCGGTTCCCCCCGGCACCAACAACACACAGCAATCGACCCTCTCCCTGCATCACATCAGCAATGGTCGAAATTACGTTCACCAATGCATCCGGCGTATGGGCATAATCCACAATAGCTGTAACCCCAACAGCAGATGAAATCGTTTCGAACCGCCCCTCGACCGATTGCATTGCACTCAGAAATAATAAAGCATCGGTTTCGGACAAGCCCAGAAGGCGCGATGCAGCAAAAACCGCCGTTAAATTATACACATTGAACCGCCCGGCGAACGATACCCACAACTCTTTGTCGTTAATGGTTATAAGGGTTCCATCCAGACGGCTTTCAATAATTTTTGCTCTGAAATCGGCCGGCGTTCCCACCGAATAGGTATATTTTGAAGCAGCACAGTTTTGTAACATAATGCCACCATTTTTATCGTCGTTGTTAACCAATGCAAAGGCCGTTTTTTTCAACCCGTCGAAAAATCGCTTTTTGCAGTCGCGATAATTGGCAAACGTACCGTGGTAGTCGAGATGATCCCGTGTAAGATTTGTAAATACAGCACCATCGAAATCCAATCCGGCAATACGGTACTGATCGACAGCATGACTCGAAACCTCCATGAAGCAATAGCCACAGCCGGCCTCTACCATCCGGTTCAATAATGCATTAAGCTGAACCGGATCGGGTGTGGTATGTGTGGCTTCGACCATTTCGTTGCCTATATAGTTCCGAACTGTCGACAATAAACCACAGGAAAACCCGGCACGCGAAAACATTTTATAAAGCAATGAGGCCGTTGTTGTTTTTCCATTGGTACCGGTTACGCCAACTAATTTTAAGAGTTCCGAAGGATAACCGTAAAACGCCGAGGCCAGCAATCCGGTATATTTCAACGAATTATCGACCACAATCCAAGTTACATTGGCAGCCGGTTCAGCCGGTAAAACTTCACAAACCACTGCCGATACACCAGCTTTTACAACTTTTTCAATATAATTATGGCCATCGGTTTGGGTTCCTTTTACGGCAATAAACAAGCCGTTAACCGCCACATTGCGCGAGTCGGCCGTAATAGCCACCACGGTTTTGTTGGTTGAACCCACCACGCGAAGCGGTTCATATCGTTCTAAAAGTTGTTGTATCGTTTTCATTTCAACTCAGTTTTAATACAATTTCGCGCCCTCTTACAATACGCGTTCCGGGTGTTACCGATTGAGACCTTACTTTGCCAACACCCATCATACGAACCCTAATTCCCTCTTTTTCGAGCAGATAAACTGCATCTACGGCTCCCATACCCACTACATTAGGCACCAACCCACTTACAATTTTTTGTGGTTCAACTACCGATTCCTCGTTGCTGTTTTTAAGTCGAACATAATCGCTGCCACTGCTGTTGTTGTCGTATTCCACATCATGCTCATCGAGTGCATAAAACACATCGTCGCCATAACCCGACATTGCAGTGGGGTTCGACTTTTCGGTGGGTTTATACTTTTCTTTGATTTTGATATAGTTATAGTAGACTTTATCCGAAATTTCTTTAAAAACGGGCCCTGCAACCGTATTCCCGTAATAGTTAAAACCTTGTGGCCCATAAATTACCACAATACACGAATACTGTGGATCATCGGCAGGAAAATAGCCACAAAAAGATGCCTGATACTCCCTTTGACCCGATTTATTATGATAACCATTTGCATTTTGCGCAATCTGCGCCGTTCCGGTTTTTCCGGCAATTTTATAATCCTTGCTCTGCAAATTGGTTGCAGTACCGCGCTCCACCACGCCTTCGAGCAAGCCACGAACCGTTTTTAGCGTAGCACGTGAACAAACAGATGAATTAAGTACATATGGCCTCTTGCGTAACATATCGAGCGATTTATCGCGTCGATACCCCTTTATAAACCTTGGCTTAACCATAATGCCATCGTTGGCAATGGCATTGTAAAATGCGAGTGTCTGCATAGGCGAAATCTGCTGACCATAACCAACTGCCATCCATGGCACCGAAATACCCGACCACATCCTTTTATCGTCCATCGAAGGAAAATAAGGTTTACGTTCGCCAATAATATCGAGTCCAAGCGGCGACATTAAATGCATATCTTCGAGATAATCGAGAAAACGCTGCTCTTTACCTTTGTAATTATCCAGAAAAAACCTGGCCGTTCCAATGTTCGACGATTTTTCGAACACCTCGCGGTAAGTTATGGTGCCATATCCGCCTTCGTGACTGTCCGAAATATCGGCATCGTAAAAATGTGCTTTCCCGTTCCCTGTGTTTACCGTGGCATTCAGGTCCATTTTACCATCCTCGAGGCCTATAATAAACGACATGAGTTTAAAAGTTGAACCCGGTTCGGTAGGTACACCAATCGCATAGTTCAAATCTTCGGCATACGATCCATCACTTTGTTTCGACAAGTTGGATATTGCCTTAACAAAACCGGTTTTCGTTTCCATTAGCACTGCACATCCCGCATATGCATTGGTTTTAACTAACTTATTGTACAGGGCATTGTGTGCACAATCCTGCAACTCAATATCCAGCGATGTAATAATATCACTGCCTTTTTTTGGTTCCTTGATATAAAATGGCACCTTGGTGCGGCCAATTCGTCGATTTTCTACAATGCCGGCCTTTCCGCCCAAGGCTTTATTAAACGACAATTCGATACCTGTTATCCCTTGGCTGAACCGCCCGCTTACCTTTCCGATGGTTCGTAGCCCCATCATACCGTAGGGATAAACACGTTCGATGGTTTCATCGGCCAAAAATCCCGACCTGTTTGAGTTATTGAGATTATACAGCGGGAATTGTTTAATATACTTGTATTCGACATAATTTACCCTGCGATTTCCAATAAAAATATTTCCCCTACCCGAACGGTATGCACTCAATATGTAATTTTTGTATCCTGCTGCCGAACGGTCTTTAAAAAACCGTGACAAACACAACGACAACGAATCGATATTTTTCGTCAATAGCTCGCTTTTCAACCCTTTGGCACTTACATCCATTTTAATACGATAGTAAGGCATCGAATACGCGAGATAACGCCCATCATTAGCCAAAATTGCACCCCTTTCGCCCATTACCGTATCGCGTTTCGAAGTAAGTTGCTCTTCCTGAGCACGCAAAGAAAAGCCCACGATAAACTGCAAATACAGTATCCGCACCACTACAACCAGGCCGATTGTAAGGAATACTGCAAACAGAAATGCGGTACGTTTGCCAATGTCTTTTTTTGCGCTAATGCTACTCACTTTCTCTCTATTACTTTAAGGGGCTCATCCGGTTCATACAATTCAATGCCGTTGGCCTTAAGTGTTTTTATTAAAGTCGATTGCCTTTCGTTATTCACCATTTTTGCAGCTAAGGTCATCGACAAAAAACGGTACTCTTTAATATTTTCGTTGGTTTGGCGTATATCAAGCAATTTTTTTTCGCAACTGTAACGGTTACCCATGTACAAAAAAGCCAATAATGTGAGATACAGAATAATATCGAGATACTTTACAATGTATCTCTCTACAAATGTGGTTCCCGAGAAAAACGTTTTAATATTAAACCGTTGCTTATCTTCTGCCATACCCTATTTTTTTTCTGCTATACGTAACTTAGCACTACGCGACCGTGGATTTTCCTTAATTTCATCGTCCGACGGGATGACTACTTTTCGGGTTATCTGTTCGAATGGTGTAAGTAAATTACCATAAAAGTCTTTTTCAACAGTTCCTTCACAGTTGCCTGTACGCATAAAATTTTTCACCAAACGGTCTTCCAGCGAATGGTACGACATAATCACCAGACGACCTTTAGGTGCCAGTACTTCTCCCGCCGCTTTCAATGCCGCTTCGAGCACAGCCATTTCGCCATTCACTTCTATGCGCAGTGCCTGATATACTTTTGCCAGATATTTTGATCGCGCGGCTTCGGGCACCAATTTACCAATGGCCAAATTAAGCGCGGTGGTGGTTTTTATTGAACCCTCACTCCGGGCAGCAATCAACGTCGCCGCCAATCGTTTGGCATCCGACAATTCGCCGTACAACTTAAACAGCCTAACCAAATCGGCTTCGGAATAGGTAGCCACAACCTGTGCGGCAGTAATTCCTGCGGTTTGATTCATGCGCATATCGAGAGGCCCATCTGCACGAAACGAAAACCCGCGAGAGGCTTCATCGAAATGGTGCGACGAAACGCCCAAATCAGCAAGTATTCCATTTACCGTTTCGATGTTGTGGTAATCCAAAAAATGGCGCAGATACTTAAAATTAGCGTGAACAAATATGAGTCGCTTATCGTCGGGCAAATTTTGCTGTGCGTCCACATCCTGATCGAACGAAACCAAACGACCCTTTGGCCCTAACAAGCTGAGTATACCCCGCGAGTGCCCTCCTCCACCAAAGGTCAGGTCCACATACGTGCCATCAGGGTGTATATTTAACCCTTCGAGGCACGTTTGAAAAAGCACCGGTTTATGATATACAAAATCTTGCATCGAAATAGTTTTATTATGTTACATCAGATTTTATTTCCGATGTGATTGCTCGTATTTGATCTTACTTCCCTGTTAGCAGCTTATTGGTCGAATCTTTTAGAGAGCTGCTGCTTAAACTTACTTTTTCCAATTCGCTCTTAGCCCAAATCTGCAATGTATTTTCGGCACCTATCAATACAATGTCTTTATCGATACCTACAAGCCTGCATTTATCTTCGGGCAAATTCAACCGGCCGCTACCATCGAGCGAAATTGGAAGTATTCCTCTGAAAAAATTTGTGAGAAAAATTTTATGTTCTTCATTAAACGGATCTATTTTGGATCGAACGAGTGCAACCTCATTTTGCCAGTCTTCTTCCGAACAAAGCAGCAAACAATCCATCGAAAGGTCGCGTCGAAGCACAAAATCGACAATACCGGCCTTTTCGATCTGCTTTTTGAAGATCGCCGGCATTACTATTCTGCCCTTATTATCAGCCCTTACCGTTTGTTCGCCTATGAAAAACATTTTTCCTAATTCTATACCGCTAAATTACAAATTTTCCTCCACATCCATATCTTTTTGCTACACCTAACTACATTTATATCCTATTTATTTATCAACAAGCCTGTTAATAAGTTCGGAATCAGTTTATTCATCAGGGTTTATAGCGGTTAGGCAAACCAAATATTTAAACCATGCGATTATTTTTTTAATTTTGTATGATAAACTAATTGAAGCTGATTTTCGATGCACAAAATAGATGTAGAAGAGATTTTAAAGAGTAAAAGCCCGAAAACGGCTCAAAAAAAGTACATCGTAAATTTTCTCAAAAGGATTATTCATCAGGATGAAATCAATGAATTTTTGAGCATTTATGGCCATTTACAAGGTTTAGAATTTGTGAACAGTGCCATAAAATTTATGGGTCTGGATATAAAGGTAAAAGGCATTGAGAATTTACCCGAAAACGGTCGCGTACAGTTTGTAGCCAACCACCCGCTTGGCGGACTTGATGGGCTTGCTTGTATCAAAATACTTGGCGAGCGATATCCGGGGTTCAGAATTTTATCCAACGATATATTGATGAACATTTCTAACCTTGAAACGATTTTTCTGCCCGTGAATAAACACGGATTGCAGGGACGGGAAATTCAAAAAATAATAAACGATGCCTATATTTCTGAATTCCCTCTCATGTCTTTCCCTGCGGGGTTGGTTTCGCGACTTCAAAAAGGTGGAATCTCGGACCTCGAATGGAAAAAATCGTTCGTTTCAAAATCTATTCAGCACCGTCGCAACATTATACCTATTTATATTAGTGGTAGAAATAGTAGCTTTTTTTACATTTTGGCCAAAATAAGGCAATTTTTAAAGATTAAAATCAATATTGAAATGCTATTTTTGCCCCACGAATTGTTTAAGTTTAAGAATAAGGAAATCACAATTATTATTGGGGAACCCATTAATATCGAATCGTTAGATAAATCGCGCAGTCATTTACAACTGGCACAGGACATAAAACTGAGGGTCTATAATTTAAAGGACGGGAACAAATAATGAAGGAAATACACGAAAAGATAAGCAGAGAAGCTATAAAGGCCGAATTAACGTCCGATAAATTTCTACGCAAAACCAACAAGAGTGGTAACGAAATATATATTGTTACACACCACAACTCGCCGAACATAATGATAGAAATAGGCCGGTTACGCGAAATTTCTTTTCGCCTGGCTGGTGGAGGTACCGGCGAAGATATTGACATTGATGCCTACGATATACAGGAAAATCCATACAAACAGCTTTTTGTGTGGGATCCCGATGCCGAAGAAATTCTGGGAGGCTACCGGTATATGCTCGGTTCTCAAATCCCTATCGACAATAATGGTGTGCCCATGATTGCCACTTCAAAACTGTTTCACTTTACCGAAAAATTCACCAAAGGGTTTTTGCCCCGAACCATAGAATTGGGCCGATCGTTTGTTCAACCCGATTATCAAAGCTCAAAGGCCGGTGCAAAAGCACTCTTTGCCCTCGACAATCTTTGGGACGGATTGGGTGGATTGGCCAAAGACCATCCCGAAATCGAATTCTTTTTCGGCAAAGTAACCATGTACCCGCACTTTCATCCACAAGCCCGTAATCTGATCTTGTCGTTTATGCTCAAGCATTTTCCCGACCCCGATAGTATTATGTGGCCATTACCAGAGGTCGCTATCGAAATAAATCACGACATAGCCGACAAGCTCTTTGTGCACGACAATTACAAAGAAAACTACAAAATACTCAACCGCGAAGTTCGTAATCTGGGCATGAATATTCCACCTTTGGTTAATGCCTACATGAACCTGTCGCCATCGATGCGTACTTTTGGTACAGCTGTGAACCATATTTTTGGCGATGTGGAGGAAACCGGTATTATGATTACTATTGCCGACATTTTCGACGATAAAAAGAAACGTTATTTCGAAAGCATATACAACGATTAACCCAATTACACTTCAACCCATAACCAATGAGCATCACTGTAAAAGTTCTTAAAGCCATTTCGCCCGCTTTTCCCAAACCGGTAATCCTCGGTTTCAGGAGAGTGCTGTTTCTAAATGATATGCGACTTATGAAGCGCAAATCGGACGAATTGGTAAAGAAAGGAAAAGAGTTGAACTATGCAGTGGAACTAAAGTGTAAAAAGAAATGGATAGGTGTTCTCGATGCCGGATTTTATGTTTGCACCGAATACCTGCCTTCGAATCCGGTGGTTTACTCGATTGGTGTGGGCGAAGACATTACTTTCGACCTGGCACTTATTGCTAAGTATAATGCTAAAATTTTTGCTTTCGACCCCACGCCACGTGCTATTCGTTTTGTTGAAAAAATGAACCCCGGCGCAAATTTCATTTTCAGAGCTGTGGGCCTGATGAATTTCGATGGGATGGCTGATTTCTATTTGCCGGTATCGGATACATTAGTGAGTGGGTCTATCATCAACTTTTGGTCTGACTCGAAAGAGGTGAAGGAAGAAAAAGTGTCGTTGCCATTCGAAAGGTTTTCGACCATGGTTCAAAAATCGAATATCAAAGCTATGGATATTTTGAAAATTGATATCGAAGGTGCTGAATACGACGTTATGGACGAAATATTATCGTCGGGTATCGAAATAAAACAAATACTTATCGAATTTCACCACCGTTACATCGAAAATGGTTTTGAGCTTACTAAGGATTGTATTGAAAAAATTCAAAAGGCAGGGTATAAAATAGCCGCCATATCTCCGTCGAAACTCGAATATACCTTCCTTAAAGCATAATCGGGGTTCAACCCAAAATAAAAAAGCCTTGCACACATTAGTTTGCAAGGCTTTTTTGGTTGAACCAAAGCCGGACTATTCGTCGGAATAGTGCACCAACACTTTGCGGTACGAGTTGAATATTTTCGATTTACTTACAAAACCGATGTATTTGCCATTGTCGACCACAGGCAAGTTCCATGCACCGGTTTTTTCAAATACATTCATGACTTCTTCCATGCTGTTTTCGGGCGAAACAAACCCCGGCGGCTGGATCATTAAATCGCGAACCCTGAACTTTTCGTATAATTCGGGTCGGAACATAATATTGCGAATATCGTCTAAAACCACAATACCCTTTAAATAACCCCATTGATCGGTTACAGGGAACAAATTGCGTTTCGATTGAGCAATGGTTTTTACCAATTCGCCCAAAGTAACACCCGGTAAAACAGTATCGAAATCGGTTTCTATTACACTGCGCAGCTTTAACAAGGTAAGCACAGCCTTATCTTTATGATGCGTAATGAGTTGCCCTTTTTTTGCCAATCGTTTATGGTAAATACTATGCGGCTCGAAATACATTATGGTTATATACGACACCACCGACACCAGCATCAATGGCAGAATAAGCCCATATCCCGATGTAATTTCGGCGATAAGGAAAATTGCAGTTAGTGGGGCATGCATAACACCGGCCATCAGGCCTGCCATACCCACTAATGTAAAATTCGATTCCGAAAAATGAAAGCCCAGCAGGTTAAAAAAACGAGCCACAATAAATCCGGTAATACCCCCCATAAATAATGTTGGAGCAAAAATTCCACCAACCCCGCCCGCGCCATTGGTCATACTGGTTGCCACAACTTTAAACATAAGCACCAAAAATAAATAACCCAGAATTACCCACGGATTATCTTTTAACCCATAAAATATACTCTGACCAAAAACACTGGCTGTATCACCATGCATCAATGCGGTTATGGTGTAATAACCCTCGCCATACAGCGGCGGAAAAAGATAAA
Source organism: Bacteroidota bacterium (assembly GCA_003249935.1). Taxonomy (GTDB): domain Bacteria; phylum Bacteroidota; class Bacteroidia; order Bacteroidales; family UBA5342; genus SZUA-561. The sequence goes on along the minus strand of QKHT01000319.1, from coordinate 5,664 downwards.
TAAGCAGCGACAACGTTAATCCACCAAAAAGCAGTCGGTTTAAAGGATTCTGTATTTTTATAAGCCGGCCTTCGGTACCATTTACGCCTCGGGTTACATATAACGATACGAACCCGCACAACACCCCCAAAAGGATAATCAAAGGGATCGCCTTAAAAACAAACGGATCGACCAGCGTAAAATTAAACAATACATCGCGACCCATAATAAAATACGATAAAGAAGCTGCTGTAACGGCCGAAATAAGCAACGGTACAAGCGAAGCCATGGTTAAATCGAGCATCAATACTTCGAGCGTAAATACCAAACCGGCAATAGGGGCCTTAAAAATTGCGGCAATCGCCCCCGAAGCACCACACCCGATAAGCAAAAAAAGCGTTTTATGGTCTAAATTGAACCGTCGGCCTAAATTTGAACCAATAGCTGCTCCGGTAAGCACAATCGGGGCCTCGGCACCAACAGACCCACCAAAACCAATCGTAATAGAACTCGCAATTACCGATGTCCACTGGTTGTGACGCTTAATACGGCCGTTGTTTTTAGAAATGGCATAGAGAATTTTTGTAACCCCATGCCCAATGTCGTCTTTTACCACATACTTTACAAACAGCCAGGTAATAAAGATGCCTACAACAGGCATGGCCAGCAGTAGCAGGTTGCTATTACTAACGCTCGACTCCTCTGTAACCCAATGATGAAGATAATGCACCGAATTTTTAAGTGCAAAGGCCGCCACAGCACTTATAACACCGATAAGTAAGCTAATGAGATATATCTGATATTTGAGCGGTATTTTTAAAAATACAGCATAATGTTTTTTGTCTATTTTTAATGCCACTATGGTGTGATTAAGTATTTATTCAGATACAATATTTGCGTAATTTGTCGTTTTTATCATACAGAACCGCAGCTCCTCATATAAATTTATACAAAAATATATCTAATTTGGAGAATTGCGGTCATAAAATCAGAATTTAAGGAAATATAGAATGACTATGAATATTAGAATTTCGTTAATTATATTAGTAAAGAGCCTTTTAATTACAATGATGCCGTATGCCCATGCAGCAACAATTTGCGGGGCCGATGCGACTACCGAATGGATTTACAAACTTAAAGGCAAACGCGTGGCATTGGTTGTAAACCAAACTTCGCGCATTGGTAATGCGTTGCTGCCCGATACCCTTAAAAAACGCAACATCAACATTGTCGCCATTTTTTCGCCCGAACATGGTTTCCGGGGAAACAACGACGCTGGCGCAAAAGTGTCGAACAGCATCGACAGCCTCACGGGCATTCCGATATTTTCACTATACGGTTCAGCCAAAAAACCCAATCCCAAACAATTGGCCAATACCGACGTGGTAATTTACGATATACAGGATGTAGGCGTGCGGTTTTATACTTACATCTCCACATTACATTATATTATGGAGGCGTGTGCCGAATGTAACTTGCCACTGTTAATACTTGATCGGCCTAATCCGCAAGGCCCGGCCATAGACGGCCCTGTACTCGAACCGGCCATGCAATCGTTTGTAGGCATGCACCCCATACCGATTCTTTATAGCCTTACACCCGGCGAACTGGCTGGCATGATAAACGGCGAAAAATGGCTAAACAACGGCTTAAAATGCACATTAACAGTAATCAAATTAAAAAATTGGGATCACAATACGCCATACATCCTTCCGGTAAAACCATCGCCCAATTTGCCCACGCCACAAAGCGTAGCCCTCTATCCGTCGTTGTGTTTGTTCGAAGGCACCAACATTAGCGTGGGTCGCGGCACCGATACACCGTTCGAAGTCATCGGTGCTCCCGATGCCACTTACGGCAGTTTTACCTTTACTCCCCGCAGCTTACCCGGTTCAGCCATAAACCCCATGTACAAAAACCAACTCTGTTTTGGGCTGAACCTGCATAGTGTGCCGGCCTATGGGTTCGACCTGAAATATCTGCTCGATTTTTACGGCAAAACGCCCAAAGGCAAGTTTTTTACCAATGCGGCCTTTTTCGACAAACTGGCTGGTACCGCCACCCTGCGCACCCAAATTGAAGCCGGAAACAGCGAAGAACAAATCAGGGCTGCCTGGCAAAAACCACTCGACAGCTACAAACAGCTACGTAAAAAGTATTTGCTGTATAAGTAATGGCCGTTGCATAGCGGCCACTTGCCGACCAATGTGCCACAAATTGGCCGGGGAATAGCATTAATGGGTAATAAATGAGCAATGATTCCCAAAATGCGATGTTTAACCAAAAGATGGTAGGATCGCATCAATGACATTATGATGTTTCCGAATACCAGGACAATTGATTGATGGACCAGTGCCCCTACACAAAATCCGCGATATTACCTCCTATCTACATTATGTATAGCCCTATTTTGGGTGAACCAAAGCCGCCCGGGAGGAAAACGCCCCGTAGATTTGTAACCCATTTTCCGCCGGGTGGAAAACGCCCCGCAAATTTGAAACCCATTTTCCGCCGGGAGGAAAACGCCCCGCAGATTTGAAACCCATTTTCCGCCGGGAGGAAAACGCCCCGCAGATTTGTAACCCATTTTCCGCCGGGAGGAAAACGCCCCGCAGATTTGTAACCTATTTTCCGCCGGGTGGAAAACGCCCCGCAGATTTGTAACCGTTTTCCAGCACGTGGGAAAACACAATGCCGAAATAAAACACCAACCCCGAAGGAGCGAAAGCAATTATGAAAGGACAATAAATACCGATTATTATCCCAGATAGGGTTTAAAACCCTGTCAGGGATATTTAATATAAATTCCGCAACCGGTTAACCTGCCCTTGCAGGGCGCTGTTTCCCGTTGGTTCATCATACCCAAGGCGTTGCCTTGGGCTGAATTAAGCTGCCCTTGCAGGGCGAAAACATATCATCGTAATTTGCACCACAGCCGCATAGCGGCGATATTATGGTAGAAAACCGCATTTCCACGTTTTTTTAGCCGCGTAGCGGCGGCATTATCGATACCGATATCCCTGACAGGGTTTTGTCCTGCCTTTGACTCCGTCGATTTTCAATTCAGGCAGATATTCTTCATCGCATCTTCCTCCGCAGGTCGCTGACCTGCGGTTAAGAAAACACTTCTTCTTAGTGAAACTGTAACTACAAAACTGTTTAGTCATCCTAGCTCCCATCGTCTTCCTCCAAAAGATTTGAAATACTTTTACAAATAAAGTATATTTGCTAAAAACATTGGTCATGCCAAAATTATACGAGTATTTCGGGCTAATTATTCTGTTTTATTCTCATGAACATCAGCCTATTCATGTTCATGGAAAATTTCAGGATAGAGAAAGCAAGGCAGAAATTGTTTTTGAAAATGGAAAATTCAAGGAGATAATCATTAAAGAGGTTCCGGGCAAAATGCCTTTAGATGCAAAGAACACAAAAAAACTAAAACAACTGGTTGAGTTGTATCGTGATGATATTGTACGAAAATGGATTGATTTTTTCGTTTACAACATTGAGATATCGGCAGAAAAAATCACAAAAAAATTATAACAAAAATGGTCATTTCAATCATTAATGCAACGTATATCGGCGAACATACCATTGAATTCGTTTTCAGCGATGGTGTAGTTCAGGTGGTGGACTTTTATCCGTTTTTGGCAAAGGCTCACAACCCCATGACAAAAAAGTATTTAGACAAACAGATATTCCGGAATTTCACCATAGAATATGGCGACATCATGTGGAACGACTACGAAATGTGTTTCCCTATTTGGGATTTGCATGAAGGCGCAATATAATACTTAAACGACATCTTGCGCCTTTTCCGCATTTTAATGAAACGATCTGCTCTTTTACCCCATCGTATTATCTATTCACCACTTATCCATCCACGCACCAACCAATACAATCTAAACGGTTTTGAAACAAGGCTACAAAAAATTCGGGCTTTCAAAACGGTGTAGAAGGCATTGGATTTTTGGGACTATGGCAAAACACTGCTGATTAAATGGCTTTTAGTGTTTACTTGAAATTGGTGGCTTCAACTCATTGGTAAGCGTCATTTTTTCTGATTATTATCCCTGACAGGGTTTTAAACCCTGTCAGGGATATTGAATATAAATGCCGCAACCGGTTAACCTGCCCTTGCAGGGCGCTGTTTCCCGTTGGTTCATCATACCCAAGGCGATGCCTTGGGCTGAAATAAGCTGCCCTTGCAGGGCGAATGCGCAGTGTACTCGCCCCGGAGGGGCGAAATATTGGTAGAAAAACGAATGCTCCCGCCACGATCGCCTCGGAGAGGCGAAACCCTTGGGGGTGTTGGCCATGGAAGCGCAGGAAAATCTAAACAGTTTTGAATCGCGCCCATAAAAAACAGCAACTAATCTAATTTGACTCTCATCGAAAAAACAGTTATCTTTGGCGTTAGTAATTCAGCAAAAAAGTATGATTTCATCCTTTGGTTCTAAAGAAACTGAGAAAATATGGAAAGGCGAGCAAATTCGGAAATTGCCTATTGAAATACAAAACATGGGAAGGAGGAAACTCAGAATGCTGAATAACTCCCAAAGTATTGACGATTTGAGAATACCACCATCGAATAGATTGGAAAAACTTCAAGGAAGTAATTTCTATAGTATTAGGATTAACGATCAATGGAGAATAATTTTTCGATGGGAAAACAATCAAAGTCATGAAGTTGAAATAATTGACTATCACAAATAAGGAGGACAAAGTTATGGTAAAGCTGACCAACATTCATCCCGGAGAGATTCTTGCTGAAGAGTTTCTTAAACCATTGGGGATTTCGGCATACAGACTCTCAAAAGATACCGAAATACCACAAACCAGAGTTTCTCAAATATTGAAAGGTAACCGACGGATTACAGCCGACACTGCTTTAAGATTAGGTTCCTATTTTGGTAATTCGGCAAAATTTTGGCTCGGATTACAGGCCGATTTTGATATTGAAGAGGAAAAGAAGGTTCATACAGAAACATTCACAAGAATCAGTAATATAAGAAAAAACGCACCACCACAAGCGGTATAAACATTTGCACCAAAGCGGTTAATCAACTCCTCTGCCACACATCTGCTTCGCCATAATCTAAATTAGGTCGTTGCCTTGGTCTGATGCTGCCCTTGCAGGGCCACCACCACCATTCGGCAATGTCTCCCAACCCGTTAAATAACATGCCGAAAGGAATGCCCCAAAGGGGCAATAGCAATAAGGCAGGGCAACGCCCTGTTGTTATGCAATGCCGCAACACCAGCCCTGAAGGGGCGATAGCAATCAATCCTAAGCATACCCCGTTCGTCATACCGATTGAAGAAATGTAACAGCCCAATCTTCGCTTACTCGATTGGCCTGAACATTTCTATTCATCGGCATAATACCAGAATGACATTGGCCTAAATTATATTTGCATATTGTATAATATTCAACAATATACTTTTTCAAAAATGTTCTGTATTCATCCTGAAAGGTTCGATTTTTCTGCTTGCTTTTGCCCCGTTGGGGCGTTTTCCTTGGGGGTAGCGTGTCCGTTTTCTCAGGGCGTTGCCCTAAGCTATTGCTGTAAGCCCTTTGGACTTTTGACCTTGCCTTTGCCTTGGGATTGTTGTTGACATTTTAACTTAACCTTGCTGGCTTCGAATAACACGATAAAAATTATCCTAACTTTGCACTGA
>QKHT01000029.1 GCA_003249935.1 Bacteroidota bacterium | reverse complement strand
GTCGGCGGCCTTCCCGATGTATCGGGACGCTCTAACCAACTGAGCTACCTCGCCATTATGTTGCGAAAGGGAACTTTTTCCGCTTTTGCGGTTGCAAAAATAGCAATAATTTCTTAATCTCAAACACCGTAGCAAAAATAATTTGCTTTAAATATTCGGACTATTCCCATAAATTTGGTGTATCAAAACAAAAGCACTCATCGTTATTGACAGCAAACATTATAAATTACAAAAATGAATTCACACGAAATTGATTACAAAATTTACGGGCACGACGTACAATTTGTTGAAGTTGAGCTCGATCCACGCGAAACTGTAATTGCCGAAGCAGGTGCTATGCTCTTTATGGAAGAGGGCATTTCATTCGAAGCTAAAATGGGAGACGGGTCGAACCCTGGTGGCAGTATATTCGAAAAACTCATTTCTGCCGGATCGAGACTACTTACAGGAGAATCGATATTCATCACTCATTTCACAAATAACGGCTACGGCAAACGGCATGTGGCCTTTTCGGCTCCCTACCCCGGCACAATTGTTCCTCTTAACCTGCACCAACTTGGCGGGCGAGTAATCGTACAAAAAGACGCGTTTCTGTGTGCTGCATTAGGTACAAAACTCAGCATTACCCTCAACAGAAAATTAGGCTCAGGCATCTTCGGTGGCGAAGGGTTCATCCTTCAAAAACTCGAAGGCGATGGGATGGCCTTTATTCACGCAGGGGGCAGCGTAATAGAGCGACAACTTAACAACGAAACGCTCAGGGTCGATACCGGCTGTGTTGTTGGGTTCGAATCGTCTATCGATTTTAGTATCGAACAGGCTGGCGGTTTACGGTCGATGCTATTCGGTGGCGAAGGTCTTTTTTTAGCCACTTTGCGCGGGACAGGCAAAGTGTGGATTCAATCCATGCCTATTCGCAAACTTATTCGAGAGTTAAGCACCGCAAGCCCGAATGCCCATAAAGAATCGGGCCGCAATATATTTGGCGACTAAAATCGCATTAAAATACAAAGTCCGGAATCAAATATTCCGGACTTTTTGTTGATTTACAGACCAAAGCAACATTCATGCACAAATAATGTTATACCTTTGTACAATTATTTTTGCGTTACAGAGATTATGGGTGAACCAACATTCACATTTCCGGCCCTGCTGGCCGAGGCATACAAACAGTATCCCAACAACATTGCACTTTCCTTCGTTTCGGAAGAAGCCATCACTTACACTCAATTAAAGACTGAAGTCGATAAACTTTCGGCCTATTTGATGAATCTTGGCGTTGAACCGGGCGACCGTGTGGCTTTACTTGCTCAAAACATGCCTAACTGGCCCATATCTTACCTCGCCACAGTTTCAATTGGTGCCGTAATTGTACCCTTACTTCCCGATTTTCATGCCGACGAAATTGCAAACATAATAGCCCATTCGGGTTCAAAACAGATATTCGTATCAAAAAGCCTGCTGCACAAACTCGAGACATGCGAGCAATCAATTAAAAACAATGCAATACTAATCGATAGTTTTTCGTGGATTGAACCGGTTGCTGAAACACCGGAACCAAAGATTGAAATAAATACCGGTACTTTGGCCGCAATTATTTACACCTCGGGCACTACCGGTAAATCCAAGGGCGTAATGTTATCCCACGAAAACATTTGTTTTACCGCATTTTACAGCGGAACAATACAGCCCATGAATCAGTACGACCGGTTTTTATCCATTTTGCCCCTTTCGCACACTTACGAAAATTCGCTCGGCATGGTTCTGCCATTAATGGTGGGTGCAGCCGTGTATTACCTGCGCAAAGCCCCTACTCCTGCGGTGCTGTTACCGGCCATGAAGGTGGTAAAACCAACCGTAATGCTTTCGGTTCCATTAATAATAGAAAAAATACACCGCCAAAAGGTGGTTCCAACTATAAAAAAGAGCACGATAGGCCGTGTGTTATATCGTTTTGGCCCTACACGCAAGCTCTTACACAAAAAAGCAGGCAAAAGCCTCAAAGAGACCTTTGGCGGCCATCTTAAATTCTTTGGTATTGGCGGCGCAAAACTCAATCCCGAAACCGAAAAATTTTTGAACGATGCCGGTTTTCCATATGCCATTGGCTATGGCCTCACCGAAACGGCACCACTTTTGGCCGGTGCACCACCATTTTCGACCAAACTACAATCCACGGGACCACAAATGCAAGGCGTAACGCTTAAAATTAATGAACCTGAAAAACACAATGGCGAGGGCGAGATTTGGGCCAAAGGCCGTAATGTAATGTTGGGTTACTATAACGACGAAGCGGCCACAAAAGAAGTAATTACCGACGATGGCTGGATTAAAACCGGCGATTTGGGGTGTTTCGACAAGGATGGATACCTGTTTATTAAAGGGCGTTCGAAGAATGTAATTATTGGTTCGGGCGGCGAAAACATCTACCCCGAAGAGATTGAATCGGTAATTAACAATTTCCGTTTTGTTCTGGAATCGTTGGTGGTCGAAAAGAAAGGGAAGCTCGTAGCCATGGTTCATTTTAATAAAGAAGAGATTGAAACACATTACAAACACATCAAGCACGAAGTACAAAACTATGCCGAAAAGGTTGTGGAAGAACTACAAGCAGAACTTCAACACTATGTAAACAGTAAGGTAAATAAATTCTCTCAGATACAACTTATTGTTGTTCAGACCGCTCCGTTTCAAAAAACAGCAACACAAAAGATAAAACGTTATTTGTATTGTTAGAGCAACGGACTTAGTAATCTGGCCATAGATTCGGATATTTTATCTTTAAGCGGCCTGCGGTTCCACTCAAACAGCTTTATTTCGTGACAATCGGACATATCTGCCTCAAAGATTTGTTTCATTTGGGCAGCAAAATCTTTGTTGTACACAAATGCGTTCACTTCAAAATTATATTCAAAACTCCTAAAGTCCATATTTGCGGTTCCAACAGTGGAAATTACATCGTCGGCAACCAGGGTTTTGGCATGCAAAAAACCTTTTTCGTACAGATAGATTCTTACTCCTGCCGTTAACATCTCCTTTAAATACGAATTGGTGGACGCAGCCGTTATTTTGGCATCGGAAATACCCGGTAACATAATCCGCACATCGGTGCCGCTGAGTGCCGCCGTACGCAATGCCATGAGTACCGGTTCGGTAGGTAAAAAATAAGGTGATTGAATGTAAACATACTTTCGGGCAGCAGCTATTGTCCTGAAAAAAGCCTGTTCGATATTTTTAAAGTCGCTGTCGGGTCCACTCGAAGCAATTTGAATGCTGTACTTGCCGTTTACATGACTATTATCCGGAAAATAGCGTTTATCGCGTATGCGTTGCCGGCTTACAAAATACCAGTCGAGAATAAATACCGATTGTAAGCCTGTAACTGCATTACCGGTAATACGTAAATGGGTATCGCGCCACACCCCGCCATCTTCAATTCCAAACCGGTATCTGTTTGCAATATTTATGCCGCCCACAAAACCTACAACCCCATCGACAATGACAATTTTACGGTGATTGCGGTAGTTTATCCGACTTGTAAAATATGGAAAACGAACCATTAAAAACGGAAAAATCTGAACCCCGGCCTCTGTAAGCCGTTCGAAATCGCGCTTCTTTATCTCCCAACTACCCACATCGTCGACAATTACACGCACTTCAACGCCTTCTGCAGCCTTTTTCATCAGTAAATCGAAAAAGATATTGCCAGTTTCGTCGTTATCGATAATATAATACTCTATGTGAATAAAAGACTTGGCCAATGAAACAGCACTAAGGATACTCTGAAAGGTGGATTCACCGTCGAGAAAAATATCGAGTTCGTTCTTTTCGGTCAACAAAGCGTGGTTGTTGCGAAACAATAATCCTATGTTATTACGGCAACAGGCCAAATCATCGGGCAAATCGATACTATTAACATTATATCTTCGTTTAAGCCTTTCGTAATAGCCATTTACCAGTTCAATTTGTTTAATACTTTTTTTGGAAATAATTTTTTGCTTACGTAAATTTTGCCCAAAAAACAGGTATAGAATAAGCCCCAAACCAGGCAATAAGATTAAAACAAGTATCCACGACATGGATTTTACGGGATTGCGGTTTTCGAGTAAAATCACAATCGCAATACTGATGACCAATAGCAGATAGGCCCATTCAATAAGCAAGTAGAGTGTTGGTGGAATATTAAACCAATTGAACATAAACAAAGATATAAACGTAAATATCGGAAAAATTGCGAAAAATTCAATGGAACAGAAAAAATACCTTTTTTTTTCAGCAATCCCTTGCAAGTATCAAAAAAAGCACTACTTTTGCAACGCTTTTAACAAAAGGCAACGGGGTGTAGCGCAGTCCGGTTAGCGTATCTGTTTTGGGAACAGAGGGTCGGGGGTTCGAATCCCTCCACCCCGACGAAAACCTCCTCACGAAAGTGGGGAGGTTTTTTGTTTTATACTACATTGTTTTTGGCTGAACCGAATTTTCGAATAAGATACTGATAAGAAGGCCTTTCGAAAAATTTATATGCCAACGAAGAGAAGAGTATTACCGAAACGACCATCAACGTAATGGCTATAATGTGATCCCAAAAATTAGATACCAGCGAAAAATGAGACCATATACGCCCAATAGCACCAAGCACCAATAAGTGCGAGAGATAAACCGAATAAGATATATCACCAAGAAAAACGACCTTACCTGAAATCTTTAGATTATAGTTTTCTTCGAGTAAATATAAACCTGTTAATGCCACCGAAAACAATCCTCCAAACACAAAAGCCCTAAGTACTGTATTTCCATCGTTAAACGCGCCATAAGCACCGGGGATAAGCAATAATCCGGCTAACATTAGCCACAATACCCATCGGTGCACCAGCCTGGTATTTAATTTATGGACAGCCACAGCCGAAAACGCGCCCAAAATAAATTCTAAGGAATAAGGATTAGTTACCAACTCCAGATAGGGATTAATATCGGAACCAAGATTTAGTAACAGGTTCGAACCAATTAAAAGGCTTGCCCAACAAATAAGACCAGCAACCATTACTTTTTTATTGAAATTAAGCAATACGGCAAAAACCAAATAGAAAAACAGTTCGTAAACCAACGACCATGCCACTAGTACCAGAGGTGTTTTATGAGATGGCAAGAGAAAAAATGAGTTGAGAATACCAACATTGCCATGTGTTGTATTCACCGTGCCGGGCATTAACAGGTACACCATTAGAGTTATACAGAAATAAAACCAATACGTAGGGTATATCCGTGCAGCGCGATGAACGAGAAAAGTGAAAGAATCTTTTGCAGACCTGTTGCCCCGTAACCAAAGGGTCATCATGATAAAACCGCTTATTACGAAAAACAGATCGACACCAAGCATTAGAAAATTAAGTTTGTCGGATAAGATAACATCACCCCCTGCGTACTTATTCTCCACTGAGATAAGGTGAAAAACCACAACTCCAAAGGCTGCCAATGCCCGCAATGCCTGTATGGCGTTAAGTTTTTTCATATTTTTTTGTATTGAACCATAAAATGGTTTTTAAATATCGGCATTATTAGATGGTTTTGGATCCTTACTCTTTTTTCCAAAATAGTCATTTCGAAACGACTTCAAATAGGGCACGGTTTTTTCTGTGGCACTAATAACAGGATAATAAAGCCGCGAAGATTGTAGGGTTTCTTTAGAAACAACATTCCAATTGCGGTTCAACCCATCGAAAAAAAGAAAGAATAAACCAATTAATAGCAAGGTTTTTAACGCTGCAAGTATGGCTCCGGATATTTTATTTACGGCACCCTTTGATACGGTTCCAATCATCATATCCACCAATTTACCAATGAGGTTAACAGCAACAATAATGAGTAAAAAAGTTACAAGAAATGCCAAAAGAGGTAAGTATTGTCCCTTAATATTAAAAGATTGAATTAGTACAACTGCAATGAATTTAGAAAAATGAATCGCCCCCCAAATACCAAGTAACCACGCCATGAGTGAAGTAAGTTCCATTACAAATCCTCGTTTTGCCCCTCTGACCACAGCAAAAACAAGCGGAATTACAATAAATATATCGATAATTGAGATTGAGCCCATGATTAATTCTTTTTTACCACGAGAATTTTTGTCATTGCCGATTTTGAGCCATCTTTGGAAGCACAATAAACCAAATAAATACCTGTTCCGACCGGTTTTCCATAAAAATTGCGGCCATTCCATGTAGCATATGCACCGTTTGAAGTAGTTTGAAAAACAAGGTTTCCACTAACATCGGTTATTTTTACATTGGTATCGTATACCAAGCCGGTTATTGTAACATTTCCTGTAAAATCCTCACGAACAGGATTTGGAAAAGCATGTACATTGAGAAAATCTTCGTTACCGGTAGTAGCATCAGACCGGTATGAAACTAATCCACGATCGGTAGCAATGAACACCTCGCCGTTGGTTTCGTCAATTCCCAACCTGATAATATTATCGGAAGGCAAGGGACTGTTTTGGGTATCGAAATGTTGCAGTGTAGTTAAACCGTCGGCCGAAACCAAAAATAAACCTGCACCACTTGTTCCAATCCATTTACGATTTCCCCCATCAACCTTTATAGAAGTTACCAAGGTGCCATCGAGTAACAGATCGGCCAATCCGGAACCATCATTTCTAGGTATTTTTATACGTGAACCAGTAAAAACCCCTGCATTAAATACCCGTTCGGGCGAGTAATACACCACAACACCATTAGCGGTTCCTACCCAAATCGCGCCGTTTTTATCTTCGGCCAAATCATATACATCGTTTGAGATTACTTTTCCATCTTCATCAAGAATTTGTAACATTTTACGATGTGTGCGGTAAGCAGTATCGGTGAGCGCACGATCGTCGAATACGAATATGCCCTTTTCACGAGGTACCTGTACCCATTTAAGGTTATTCTGGTCGATAATAATTTTTCCTAAAGCAAATACACCAGCCGCACTACCAATCTCCGTAAATGCATAAGTGTGCCATTGACCATTTTTGTCGAGCATTTGAATCGGATTATTGGCATAAGTATCGGTTAACCAAAGATTATTATCCTTATCGAACACAAGGCCATTGATACGAAAAAAAGTACTCCCCGGAATTGCCGATTCCAGCGGACTATTCGATGCATCGTAAATTCTAAAAACGGTATCTGATTTAAACTCTATTAACCCACTGTTCCATGAAGCAACAAAATAATGCTTATTATCCAGTGGATCGGTGGCGATCGATATCATATCATACACCCCGTTAAGCTTATTACTGTTTGATTTTGTAATCGAAGACCACACACCATTGGAATATCGCGATACAGCAGCGGGTAAACTCATGTTATTCCAGTCGCCATTAACACCACCTTGTACAACCCGTAAACCTGCTGTGGAAAAATCGAAATCGAATACATTATTGGAATATGGACCGTTTGGTGCTAATACTGTTGATACATTACTTGTTTTATGGTTTACCAAACCCAGCGAATTATCGGCAATAAAGTATTCATTAGCATTTACAAATTCTGCATCTACCGACCCTACACGCGTAGAAATAAGGGGGTCTGAGAATACATATTTTCCAAGATAATTTACATGCTGAAATTTGGCCGAAGTGGTATTATACTTAACGGTTCGTATATAACCATTAAATAGAAGCATGATGTTGTCTCCGGTTGTTTTAAGTTGCATGATATTCTTTTCAACCGGGGTTACAATATCCGGGTATAACGAACGCCAAACGCCATCCATCAGTGTGCACACGTTAATTATATCGCCTTTCTTGGGAGCAAAAGCAACAGTCAGCCGGTTCTGCCACATTTCTACGTCAGAATAGTAGTAGTCTTCCTGACCGGCTATCACTGATACTTTTTGCCAGGCAGAAAAATCGATGAGATTGGCACTATTTTTTGAACCTTTATATAAACCCTTATTTGTGGCTGCATAATAATTATCCTTATCGGCAGCGGCATCATTTACTGCCGAACTGCCTATGGAAGCCATCGGATATATTTCTTTAATTTCTGCCCGAACCAAATCGAGAATAATTAAACCAAAATCGGTACTTAACAAACAATTTTTACCATCGAAAGAGGCCCGGTTAATTGACTTACTGCCAGAAAGTGTTTTTCTGCTAATATCCGAAACATTGGTAACGCCACCCTCTGTAATGAGGTCGATATTGCTGTTTTCGTATACCACAACCAACACTTTATATTGTGTATTGTAGGCAATAAATTTAACATTTACATCATGAAGACCATTTGTGGCATTGTACAATGCCGTCGATTTTTCCGAAATGCTATACGAAAAAAGGCTGCCACCTGCAACCGAATACACTTTAGTTCCGGTATAGGCTACCGATTGCCCAACACTGTAAGAAGTGTGCGTACGCCAGGTTCCAACTGAGATTTGAGCAGACAAAACCGCAGAAAACATCAGAAAAATTGACAATAATTTTCGTATAAGTATCATAATACAACTATTTTACATTTTGAGATAACTGCAAAAAGCCTCTACGGCTCTGCCCCGGTGACTTATTTTATTTTTATCGGCCATATTTAGTTCGGCAAACGACAAATTATATCCATCGGGCATAAAAATCGGATCGTATCCAAAACCACCATTTCCAACCGGTTCATACAAAATTTTACCATCTACAACGCCTTCGAAAAACAATTCCTTTCCGTGTAATATGGCACAAATTACAGTTCTGAACCTCGCATTTCGGTTCGTTACACCTTCTAAATTTCGAAGAAGCAGATTCATATTGTTCTCTGCACTTTTTTCTTCACCAGCATAACGCGCCGAATAAACTCCTGGGGCATTATCGAGGGCTTCGACCTCAAGGCCGGTATCATCGGCAAAACAGTCGATTCCATACCGATCGTAAATATATTTTGCTTTTATGAGTGCATTTCCTTCGAGCGTATGGGCTGTTTCTTCAATATCGTCGGTACAACCAATTTGTTCGAGACTAACCACCTCATAAATACCAGCAAGAATTGCCGAAACTTCTTCGAGTTTATGCCTGTTGTTTGTTACAAAAACTATTTTACCCAACATAGAAACGCTGTTTTTTAAAATTTATTTTTGAAATCGATTTGAGCCCTCTCAAAATCTTCGGGAATACCAATATCAATAAAATAATCCTCGAAAACCACTCCCGACAATTTACATCTTTGGCAACCGGTTTCAAGAAACCGGCTTTCGAACGAAAATTTTTCGGTTGAACCAAATTCGTTTAAAATATCGGTTCGAACCAAATATACACCACCGTTTATTAAACCTTCGTCGCAATATTTTTTATCAGCAAAAGCCACAATTCTATTTTGAATATCGGTTTCAACAGTACCGTATCTATCAAAAGTAAACATTTTTTTTAACGACAAAACAACGTCATTGTCAGCCACATCCGATTCAATGAGCCGTTTCAAATTCACATCAAAAAAAGTATCTCCATTTAAAAGAAAAGCTTTATTTCCTTTACATTTTTCAAGGGCCAGTTTAATTCCTCCCCCGGTGCCTATGGGTGTTTCTTCAACCGAATAAACCAATTTCATGGTTTTATAGGCCGAACCAAAATAGGCCTCTATTACTTCCCATTTATAGCCCACCGCAAGGATAACCGTTTGGATTCCCTGAACAAACAATGATTCGAGAAGATATTCGAGAAATGGTTTACCTGCTACCGGAGCCATCGGCTTCGGAATATCGGAAATAACCGATCTCAATCGGGTTCCCAAGCCACCAGCCAGAATTATTGCTTCATCGTATTTTAAACTGTCCATGTTGCAAGTCCGCTTTTTGTAAACTGGTATCTTTTTGCTTGTCCGCCAAACTTTTCGAGCGATTTGATTACGGCATGACGTGTGTTTCCGGGGCAGTAAAAGAACATAAAGCCACCACCCCCGGCTCCCGATATTTTACCCCCGGTTGAACCGGCATTTATCGCACTGGCATAAATTTCGTCGATATACGCATTGGTTATACCATCGGCCATTTGCTTTTTAAATTGCCAGCTTTCATCCATTATTACCCCAATCTTATCGAGATCACCACGTAACAAAGTCTCTTTCATTAATATAGCACTCTGTTTTAGGTGATGCATTGCCTCAATACTCTTTTCATTGCCACTATTAACATTAATCTGTTGCATCGCGATAATTTTCGACGATAACCTGCTGGTTTCGGTATAATAGAGCACAACATTATAGGCCAACTCGTTGAGCAATTGCGACTTAATTCTAAGTGGATTGACAATTACCTTGTCGTTTGCCGAAAATTCCATAAAATTAAAACCACCAAAAGTAGCAGCATACTGGTCCTGCTTTCCGCCGGCCATACCTAAATCTACGCGTTCTATTTGATAGGCAAGCCAAGCAATATCGTATTCGCCCAAGGGTAAATGCAACCATTCGGCAAACGCACCAATAATGGCCGTAACCAAAGTCGAGGACGTACCTAAGCCGGACCCGGACGGAGCATCGACAAAAGTAGACAACTTAAATGATAATGGTTTTTTAATGAACCGCTTAACAATGGCATTGTAAATACCTTTATGTAGTATTAAATCGCCTTCGATCGGCAATTCTTCAGAAGAATCACATTCAACCAATTCGCCACGATCGTTCGATTCTAATACAATCTTTCCATTATTTAACGGCTCAATGGTGGCATAGGCATACATTGAAATTGTGGCATTCAGAATTGCTCCGCTATACAAGTCAGAATAGGGTGAAACATCGGTGCCACCACCAGCCAAACCAATCCTTAACGGTGCTTTACTTCTTATAATCATTACGTTAAACTTTCAAATAAACTAAATACGGCCTTGGTCATTTTGTCCCAAGTATACTTTTGCCTTTCGTCGGCCACCCCCTTACAAAACTCATCGTAACGGTGGTTCTCCACAAAATCAACCAAGGCATCTTCTATCTCAATTACATTAGGCTGAACCGCATATCCGGCTTTTCCATGAGGCACTATTTCTTTTAAGCCGCCAACATCTGTTACCAACATCGGCTTATTAAAGTAATATGCAATTTGAGTAACACCGCTTTGGGTTGCACTTTTGTATGGCTGAACCACAATGTCGGCAGCACTAAAATATTTGTAAACTTCACTATCAGGTATAAATTCGGTTCTTAAAACAACTTTATCTTCAATGTTAAGTCGCTCTATTATTGACATATAATGGTCTTGACTCTCGTAAAACTCACCGGCAACTAATAACTTAACATTCAAATTTCTCAACTTATTACCCCCAATGGCTTCCAACGCTAAGTCGAGCCCCTTGTATCCTCTTATAAATCCGAAGAACAAAAGACATGTTTGCGAATTGAGTATACCAAATTCATTTTTAGCCTCTTCGCGATCCATCAATCCACCAAAATTATCAAACATTGGATGAGGGCAAAATGCTCGCGGTTTGAATTTGTCGAAACAATCAAGATCTGACAAAACCGATTGAGACATAGCCACAAATGCATCTACTATCCCAACAAAAAACTTCGAAAACAAATGATCACCAATTCTTTTCTCGTGAGGAATAATATTATCTAAGATTGAAATTACTTTGATATTTGTCCGATATTTTGCAATACGAGCAACAGTTCCAAATGCCGGTCCCATAAAGGGTAACCAATACTTTACAATAAGTAAATCTGGTTTTAATCTTTTAATTTTCAGCCCTGTACGAATCCAATTGAGTGGATTTACTGAATTTAACCAAATATGAATTTTAAGGTTTTCCGGTGCTTTCCAACTGGCAAACTGAGTTTTTCCGGGAAATAAAAATGAAGGATACTGCAATGAAAATGTTACCATTTCCACCTCATGTCCCTCATCAATAAACTGTTTAGCTAATCGCTCGTTATACGCAGCCAAACCACCTCTAAAGGGATAGGCTGAACCAAGAATGACAATTTTAAGCTTTTTATTCATTAATTTCGGCCTTTTGTTTGTTTTTCAACACCCGTTTCGAAATGCCAATACTCACTTCATACAGCACAATAAGTGGTACCGAAACCATTATTTGGCTTACAACATCCGGCGGCGTGATGATTGCCGCTAAAAACAGAGCCCCAACGATGGCATGACGGCGGTATTTCTTCATCATATCTGGTGTAACTACCCCTATACGGCTCAGAAAGAATATAATTATCGGCAACTCGAATACCACACCGGCCGAAAGAGTTACCGAAGTAACGGTAGCAATATAAGATTGTATATTTATCTGATTAAGAACTGTTTCACTAATATTATAACCACCTAAAAAGTCAATAGAAAGCGGTACAATTAAAAAGAAACCAAAAGAAATTCCAATAAAAAACAGAGCCGAGGTATAAAATATTCCACCTCTGGCATATTTCCTTTCGGTATCGTACAAAGCTGGTGCAACAAAACGCCAAAATTCGTAAAAAATATAAGGAAACGCAATAATCACACCTGCAATCATCGACACGGCGATATGAATAGTAAACTGCCCGGCCATTTGAATATTAATAAGCTGAACCGGGTGCTGATTAATTTTGAGCGAAGGGATATTGAGATAGTCGGCAATCCAGGCAAACATCCTGTTTGTTGGAAAATCCGGATTATTCGGGTACAACAGAATTTTATCGAACAAAATATCTCTAAACAAAAAAGCAACAACAGCAAGAATAATTATTGCCGAAATACTACGTACAAAATGCCATCTTAATTCTTCAAGGTGTTGAAGAAAAGTCATCTCCTTTTCAACTTTTTTCATATTTAATGTGCTTGTAACCAGTTATTTCCCACACCACAATCCACACACAACGGCAATTTAAGATCAGCAGCATGTTCCATTTCATATTTTACTATTTCAAGTACATGCTCCAATTCGGGTTTATAAACTTCAAATACCAACTCATCGTGCACCTGCATGATCATTTTCGATTTTAGTTTAGCAGCCTTAAATTGCTTATGAACTTTAACCATTGCAATTTTTATTACATCTGCGGCTGAACCCTGAATGGGCGCATTGATAGCATTTCGTTCGGCCATTCCGCGTACAACGGCATTTCGCGAATTGATATCTGCCAAATACCTGCGACGGCCGTATATTGTTTCAACAAATCCCTCTTCGCGCGCTTTGGAAATGGCATGCTCCATATATTTTTGAACCTTTGGGTAGGTGTTAAAGTAGCCGTCGATTAGCTCCTTGGCTTCAGAGCGCGAAATATTTAAACGCTCAGCAAGTCCAAAGGCCGAAATGCCATAAATAATACCAAAATTAGCCGTTTTTGCCTTTCGGCGCATTTCGCTGGTTACCTCTGCAATTGCAACGCCATAAATTTTTGCCGCAGTAGCTGCATGAATATCTTCTCCATTCCTGAATGCTTCGAGCATGTTGGGATCGGCACTTAAATGAGCCATTAGCCGCAATTCCACCTGCGAATAGTCGGCCGCAACTAAAACATATTCATCGTTTTGCGGTACAAATGCCTTTCTTAATTCCCTGCCGGCTTCGTCTCGTATCGGAATGTTTTGCAAATTAGGGTTTGTACTACTTAGCCGTCCGGTAGATGTTACAGCCTGATTGTAAGAGGAATGTATTCTGTTTGTTTTACTGTTTACTAATTGCGGTAATGCTTCGACATAGGTCGAAAGCAACTTTTTCAGTCCACGATGTTCCAATATCTTATCAACAATAGGATGTTTACCCGCCAATTTTTGCAACACTTCTTCAGACGTGCCATATTGGCCCGATTTAGTCTTTTTTGCTGTTGCATCAATTTTAAGATGATCGAAAAGCACCTCGCCAACCTGTTTTGGTGATCCTATATTGAATGAATAACCAGCTAATTTTAAGATTTCATCCTCAGTTTTTATGATAACATCAATCAATGTTTTTGCATAATCGCTTAACGCTTCAGTATCAATCGAAACACCATTCATTTCCATTTCCGAAAGGACTTCGACTAATGGCATTTCAACATTCTCGAACAAAAGCTTCATTTTCTTTTCATCGAGCAATTTTACCAAAACCTCATAAAGTTGAAAAGTAATGTCTGCATCTTCACATGCATACCTTTTTACCTTTTCGACTTCCACCTCACGCATCGAAATTTGATCTTTTCCCTTTTGACCAAGTAATTCTTCAGTTTTCACGGTTTTATATCCCAAAAGCGTTTCGGCCATAAAATCCATATTGTGCCTTAATTCAGGCTGTAGAATATAGTGCGCCAACATGGTATCAAACAACTTACCTTTTAGTTTCAAACCATATTTCGACAAAACTGAAATATCGTATTTCATGTTCTGCCCGATTTTTAAAACGCCGGGATCAGAAAAAATGGTGTTCATTCCCGAAACCATTTTGCAAGCTTCGTCAAAATTATCCGGAACAGAAATATAGTAGGCTTCGCCTTTTGAAAAACAAATTGAGATACCAACCAATTCGGCATCAACAATATCCAAACTGGTAGTTTCGGTATCGAAACAAAATGCTTTTTGAACACTTAACGCAGCACGAAGTGAAGCCAGCTGCATTTCATTTTCGATTAAATAATATTCGTGAGCTACAGTATCAATACTATTCAAAATAGATTGTGGTGGCGTGGGAACATGCTCTTCAAAGTCAAATTCGGGAAACAAACTGCCTTGTATAGGTTTTGGTTGAACCGTCTCACCAAGAATTCGAGTCTTAATATTTCGAAATTCGAGCAAATCGAATAGTTTTGACATTGCGCCCACATTAAGTGGCTTTATCAATAACTTTTCTTCGTCGATTTCCACGTCAAGTTCTGTTACTATTGTGGCTAAATGGCGCGAAAGATAAACCTGCTCTTTAAACTCTACTAATTTATCTTTCAGTTTGCCTTTTACTTCACCAATTCTGCTGTAAATATCATCAACCGAACCAAATTCTTCAATGAGCTTTAAAGCAGTTTTTTCGCCAACGCCCGGACATCCGGGAATATTATCGGAAGCATCACCCATAAGCGCAAGCATATCAATCACATATTCGGGCTTTGCCAAACCGGTTTTTTCCGAAAAATTATCGGAGTTGATTATTTCGGCTCCGTTTCCACTACGCGATGGCTTATAAATAGAGACGTTAGACTGCACTAATTGACCATAATCCTTATCTGGTGTCATCATATACACCGAAAAGCCTTCTAAAGCCGCCTTGTAAGCCATGGCGCCTATTACATCATCAGCTTCATATCCCTGTAATTCAATTACCGGAATATTGTATGCAGAAATAATTTCACGAATAATGGGTATCGATTTTCGAATATCTTCGGGCGTTTCTTCGCGGTTGGCCTTATAATCGGGAAATATTTCATTTCTAAAAGTGCCACCCGGCGGATCGAATACCACAGCAATATGCGTAGGATGCTCTTTTTTTAGTATCTCATCGAGAGTATTTACAAATCCAAAAATTGCAGAAGTATTTAAACCTTTGCTGTTAACCCGTGGGTTACGGATAAAAGCATAATACGCTCTGTAAATAAGCGCATAAGCATCGAGAAGAAATAGTTTTTTTTCTGCCATTATACAAATTACTTGCTTCGAAGATACAAACTTTATTTTTTCCGAAAAAATCGCAATTTTTTCGGCAATTACAATTCGAACATTTCTGAAACGCCACTTCGTGACGCTATATCAATACCGAATCGGCCGGAAAGCGGTTCAAAACACGACAAAACTTTTTCGTGAGTATTGTTTTCACCTGATAAATGACTTAATATCAAATGTTTAAATTCAACAGAGGCAATCTGAGATACAAAATCGAATGCTTGTTTGTTGGATAAGTGACCAACATTCGATGCCACCCGCTTTTTTAAGTGATAGGGGTATTTTCCAGCCCACAACATTTCTTCATCGTAATTCGATTCGAAAAATGCACTGTGACATTGTGCAAAATGTGCCGTAACATTATCACATGGTTCACCAATATCCGTAAATACGCCAATACTTTTTCCATTGGATTCAATCCTAAACGAACAAGGGTCAGATGCATCGTGGTTCTTTTTAAATGTATGAACCTGAATATCACCTATTTGAATAATATCACCCGGCGTAAACAAGCGATAATTCAACGGACGAAAAGGATTCCAGGCATTTTCGAATGTTTTTTTCGAAAAGTATACCGGAATACCTGTCTTTTTTACAAAAACCCTAACACCCTTCATATGATCGGCATGTTCGTGCGAAATAAATATTGCTTTGATATGGTTTAATTCTATATGCAATTCGGCCATACGTAAAAATATTTGCTTTGCCGTTAATCCTACATCAACCAAAACGCCTTCGGATTTGGTTCCTACATAGTAACAATTACCGTTACTACCCGAAGCAATCGAACAATACTTTATCATACTACCCTACCTCAATTTTTCATTTTTAATATGCCGTTCGTTATCGCGTATAGTCTTTTTCTCAATATTTTTAACCAAAGCAGCATCAAGATCAACACCTGTTTGGTTTGCCAAACAAAGAAGCACCCAAAGTACATCGGCCATTTCATCTGCCATATCAACGGAAAGTTCATTGGCCTTAAAACTCTGATCACCGTATTTACGTGCAATAATTCGGGCCAGTTCACCAACTTCTTCGGTGAGAATTGCTAAATTAGTTAATTCACTAAAATACCGAACGCCATATTTCTTAATCCATACATCTACGGCTGTTTGTGCTTCTAAAATTGTCATATCTTATTGTTATTCAAATAGTTATATACTATTTTTGATTTACTTGGTCCCACAGCCACCGCTATTTCGGCCTCCGTAGCCATCTTTATTCTTTTTACTGAACCGAAAGCTACAAGAAGTTTTTCAATAACTTTTGGTCCAACACCTTTTATACCGTCAAGCTCTGAAGTAACCTGTGCTTTTGACCGTTTGGAACGATGAAATGTTATGCCGAAACGGTGGGCCTCATCGCGCAATTGCTGAATGAGTTTCAACGATTCACCCCTTTTATCGAGATATAAAGGAACAGGATCGCCAGGGAAAAAGACCTCTTCAAGCTTTTTAGCTAATCCAATTACATTTGGCATAACCGGAAAAGGCAATTGCGACAAAACTTCCACTGCCGACGACAATTGCCCTTTACCGCCATCAATAATTATCAACTGCGGGATATCAGATTCCTCCTCAATCAGCCGGCTATACCGGCGATAAATAATTTCTCGCATGGAAGCAAAATCATCAGGCCCTTCTACGGTTTTAATATTGAATTTGCGATAGTCTTTTTTCGACGCTTTTCCATGTTTGAACACAACGCAAGCAGCCACAGGATTAGTGCCCTGAAGATTAGAGTTATCGAAACATTCAATATGAACAGGAAGTTCGGAAAGCTGCAGGTCCTTTTTCAAAGTATCCAATACTCTAAAGCTCCTTTGTTGAATATTCAACCTCGATTTCTGCTTAATCCGTTCGTATTTGTAATAATTCGCATTCTTTTCTGCCAAATCGAGCAATTTTCTTTTATCTCCCTTTTGTGGAATCGTATATACTAAATCAAACCAACTTAAATCTACGGTAAAAGGCAACACCAATTCCTTAGCATTACTCGAAAAACGAGATCGCATTTCTTCAATGGCATATATGAGTAGCTCTTCGATCGATTCGTTTAACTTTCTTTTTAGCTCAATGGTATATGTCAAAATAATTGAACCGCTCGAAACTTGTAAATAACTTACATACGCCGATTCTTTGTCTTCTGCAATTGCATAAACATCAAGAAATCCCACACTACTATTAACTACAGCCGACTTAGATTGAAACTGATCAATTAATTGCAATTTATTTTTACATATTTGTGCTTTTTCAAATTCAAGATTTTTGACAAAATCCATCATTTTAGTATTCAATACCGCCTTTACTTCATTAATATTACCTTTAAAAATATGTTTGATATTACTAATTGAATCATTATATTCTTCAATGGACTGCAAACCAATACACGGCGCACAACAATTTCCAATTTGAAATTCAAGACATGGCTTGAACCTTTTATTCAGGATATTATCAATAGACAAATCTAAATTACATGTACGAACTTTATACAACGATTTAGCTAAATCTAGCATATTATTAACAACAGAAGCAGAACTATAAGGACCAAAATAGGTACTTCCATCATGAATAATATTTCTTGTTTTAAAAACACGGGGAAAATTTTCTTTCTTTATTACAATGGAAGGATAGGTCTTATCGTCTTTAAGTAAAATATTATATTTGGGTTGATGTTGCTTAATTAAGCTATTTTCTAATAGAAGAGCATCTTGCTCCGTATTAACTTGAAAATAAACTAAATCGTTAATTTTAGAAACTAAAGTTCGCACCTTACCACTCGAAAGGTTAGAATGAAAATAAGATGAAACCCGATTCTTAAGATTTTTTGCCTTGCCAACATATATTACTTTTCCGTCAACATCTACAAACTGATATACACCTGGAGCTCCAGGCATAGCCGACAAGCGCTCCCTGATATAATCGTTCATTTCACTCATAAAGCAACCCTAATTGATTGAAAAATATTTATCTTACATAAACAACTACACTTATGCAAAGAATTATACAATTATTACATAACCAGACTCAATTATTGCAATTTGCCAAAATTCCAATTTCAGTAGACTATATTTTTTAAATTGTTCCACGTGGAACAGTAATTAACGACCCAATAACACCAATAAAACATTAATATCAGATGGTGAAACACCACTAATCCTTCTTGCTTGACCAATTGTATCCGGATTAATAGCAGTCAATTTCTGACGAGCTTCAGTACTTAAAGATAAAATATCAGCATAAACAAATCGCCCTTTTATCTTTAAATCTTCTAAACGCATCATTTTGTCGGCCACGATTCGCTCACGTTCAATATATCCTCCATACTTAATATCAATTTCAATCGATTCTAAAATTTCATCTAAGACACGATTATCACTATATACTAATTCAGCAAAAGATGAATCTAATTCTAAAATATCGATAAGAGAAATCTGAGGCCGAGACAGAATATCACTAAGTTTTACTTTTTGACTAATTTCGGTAGTACCTTTTGCCAGTAACAAATTATTGCATTTATCAGGTAAAATAGAAGTATTACGAAGATAATTTGTTAAGTATTCGATACGATGCGCTTTAAAATTTAACAATTCAAATCTTACATTATTCACTAAACCCAAATCATAACCACGTTTGGTTAAGCGCGTATCCGCATTATCTTGTCGCAATAAAATCCTATATTCTGCTCGACTAGTAAACATTCTATATGGTTCATCGACACCTTTTGTAATTAAATCGTCAATTAAAACGCCAATATAAGCTTCATCTCTATTTAAAGTAAATGAACTCATAGAATGTGCCTTCAAATGTGCATTAATACCAGCAATAAGTCCTTGTCCCCCAGCCTCTTCATACCCGGTAGTTCCATTAATTTGACCGGCAAAAAACAAATTGCTTACTAATTTTGTTTCTAATGTATTGATTAATTGAGTGGGATCAAAATAATCATATTCAATCGCATAGCCAGGCCGATAAATCTTAACATTTTCAAAACCGGAAATATTTCTCAAAGCTTCATATTGAATATTCCAAGGCAGTGAAGAAGAAAAACCATTTAAATAATATTCATTATTATCTAAACTTTCAGGCTCTAAAAAAAGTTGATGACTAACTTTATCAGCAAAGGTCACGATTTTTGTTTCAATACTGGGGCAATACCGTGGGCCAAGACTTTGTATAGTACCATTATACATCGGAGAATCCTTAAATCCCCATTCTAAAATATTATGAACAACCTCATTCGTATATGCCATATAACAGCTTCGCTGCTCTAAAATTCTTTTGGAACTCTCCAAATACGAAAACTTATGAAAATCTTCATCCCCCGGTTGTTCAATAAGACTCTTAAAATCAACAGAACGCCCATCAATTCTTACAGGTGTACCAGTTTTCATTCTTGAAGTAGTAAAACCATACGCTTTAAGCTGATCAGAAACCCCTAAACTGGCTGGCTCAGAAATACGACCTCCTGAAAAACTAACCGTACCAATATGCATTAATCCGTTCAAAAATGTGCCATTTGTTAGGATGACAGTTTTACTAAAAATTTCAATACCCAAAGCTGTTTTTACTCCACAAATAACTCTGTTTTTAATAATCAATGAATTAACGGTATCCTGCCAAAGATCTAAATTTGGTGTGTTATCAATAACTTTACGCCATTGTTTGATAAATTCCACTCTATCACTCTGTGATCTGGGACTCCACATCGCAGGTCCCTTGCTACGATTTAACATTTTAAATTGAATAGCAGAAGCATCAGTTACAATTCCTGCATTTCCACCAAGTGCATCTATTTCTCTAACAATTTGCCCTTTAGCTATTCCACCCATAGCTGGATTGCACGACATTTGTGCAATCTTATTCATATCCATTGTAATTAACAATGTTTTAGATCCTAAATTCGCCGAAGCCGTAGCAGCTTCACATCCCGCATGGCCACCTCCAATAACTATTACATCATATTTGGAAAATAATTCCATTATTCTATTTTATTAAATATCATCAACGCTCTATTTTCATTTTCTCTCATTACTAATAATTCATTGGCCTTCTTATCTTTAAATCCCATTAAGTGTAAAAAACCATGAATAATTACACGATATAGTTCTTCCAAGAAATCTTGATTAAATTGATTTGCATTAAACAAAACAGTTCCCACAGAAATATACAATTCTCCATTAACTATTTTTAAATTGTAATCTGTTTCATCAAAAGTAATAATGTCAGTATAAAAATCATGATTTAAAAATTGTCTATTAATTTCTAATATCTTATCCTCACTACAAAAAATAATATTTATTGAACCACATTTAAAAAAATGCAAATCACAAATTATGCTAATCCAACGTTTCACTTTAAGTCGTGGAAACTTAATTGGTTTAATATCGTCGAAATAAAAATTTATAGCCATAACTATTTCATTAACCAGCTTTCAGGATTTAATTTTACCGGAACACCATTACTTCCTTCCTTCCAAACCTGAAAATTCAATAATGACTTTCCAGTAATTTTATCAACAAAAACAGTTCCAAGTGTCTGTTTCAAAACAACTTTATCTCCTTTTACTACATTTACACCAGAAAGATTTGCATAAAAAGTTAAATAATCGCCATGCCTTATTATAACACCCATATTACTACCAGGCAAATTCATCACCACTGTAACAATTCCCTCAAATACAGCTCTAACATTACTACCCTTTTCAGTCTCAATCTCTATACCACTGTTATCTATTTTTACCTGACCAGACGTTCCAACATTAGAAACACCAAACTTGCTCACGATTACGCCTTTAGAAACCGGCCAAGGCAATTTACCTAAATTACGACCAAACTCAGAACTTAATTTTTGTTCTTCAGGTGTGAGTTTTAAAGAACCTCGTTCTTTTTGCCGTTTTTTAGATTCGGCAATAATCAGTCTTTCAATGAATTTATTTAAATCATCAACACGTTTTTTATACTTTGCTAAATCAGAATTTATTCTCTTTTCATTTTCTTTCAATGAACTCATTGATTTCTCCTGATCCAATTTCTTGGCAACTAAATTGTTCTTCTCAATATTCTTTTCGTCAATTAATCGCTTCAATTGCAATTTTTGAATATTTAATTCTGAATGTTCCTTCTTCAATAAACTAGTAAGTTTGTCAATATTCTCAGCCTGAGATCGCCTATAATTAGTAAATTCTATATAATATCTATATCTCCGAACTATTTCATCAAAATCAGTACCACTAAAAATATACATTAATGAATTCTGCTTTTGTTTAGTAGTCCACGAATTGTAAATCATATTTGCATATTCCGTTTTGATTTCTACTAACTTTTTTTCACTATTAGAAATTTGTATTTCTTTATCTGCAATATTTCCCGATATTAATGCGATCTGCGCATCCAAATTTTTTATTAAAGCCTCTCGATTTAAAATTTGAATCTTATTAATTTTGTAATTTGAAAATAAGTAATTGAGATCCTTCTTATTCTTTTCTAGTAGAGAGTTATTATAATCAATTTCTTTCTTAAGTTTATCTCTTTCATCTTGTAATGTTTTTAAAGATTGACCATTGGCATAATGACTAATAAAAATTAGCAATAGAATAAGATACCTATTTAACATAAATAACTTCATAATCGGAAGGAATTTGATAGTCAATTAATACATCTTTAAAATTATACAAACCTCTTACAACGGTAAAATCACAAAAAACATTCCTA
This sequence comes from Bacteroidota bacterium, assembly GCA_003249935.1. Lineage (GTDB taxonomy): Bacteria > Bacteroidota > Bacteroidia > Bacteroidales > UBA5342 > SZUA-561. The sequence continues at coordinate 13,913 of QKHT01000029.1, read as the reverse complement.
TTTTTATAAATAAGTAAACCACTTATTAAATTTGGATACCAATTATCGAGATAAGAATATTTGAAATTTCCATTAAAAATTGAATTATTGATATACATAGAATCAAGTTGAAATCCAGTATAAAAATACTCAATTGAATTAGAGTTAACTTTTTTGTAATCCTTATTAATCAATCCTGAAAAAATTGTGCGCAGTTGATTATTATTACAAATATCTTTAGAAAAATATTTATAAACACAACTTTCCAAATTACTTATAATATAAACAGAATCGTTTTGAAAAAGAATTTTACCAACTTCAATACCCGGAAATATTTTAAATATTAATAGAGTTTTTTTAGTTGACCATTTTACAGTCGTTTGAAAATTAAACTTAGAACTGTTCATATCAACTTTTGAAACACCATAAATTTCAAAATACTTTACTTTAGAAATATCTAATGATGATTTTGCAATATTACCTTTTTTTAAAATACTACATGAAGTGAAGAATAACACAATTATCAATAAATTAATCTTCAATATATCGTTTCTCTTCAATTTTTTTATCAATAAATTTTGAATCAACTCCTAAACTTTTTGCTTTTCTCCAATTTAAAATTGCTTTATCTTTATCGTCTAAAAAGAACAAAATATCACCATAATGTTCAAAAATAACTCCTTCATCAATTTTAAGCAATTCTAATGCTTTTTCAATATAAAATTTTGCAAGAATATACTCCTTTTTTCGAAAAAGTACCCATGCATAGGTATCTAAAAATGTATAATTTCCCGGATCAATAGAAACACATTTCGAGGCCATAGATTCAGCTAATGACAAATTTATATTGAAAACAGACAAATAATACGCATAATTATTTAATAATAATTTATCTTCATTATTATATTTTATTGCAATATCATAATATTTAATAACACTATCTCTCTCATTTAATGCAAAGTAAGCATCTCCAATTTGGGCTGAAAACTGAGCTATGGATTTATCGTTATTTGACAACTTAATTCCTTCAATACAATTTTTAATTGTAGCATTATAATCTTTAAGCTTAAAACTCACAAAACTACCTAACATAAACCAATCAGACATAGGGTTTAACTCTTTGCCTTCGTTAAAAATTGCCTCAGCCTCCGACAAACTATCCGTTTGCAAATAAGTAGAAAGTAATTGCAACCAAGCTGAATTATTATCCGGATAAAATTGTATTTCTCTCTTTAAATATTTTATTGAACCAATAGTATCATCTTTTGAAATACAATAATTTGCATAAAATGAATTAAAATTTTTATTCATAGAATTAATTCTATATAAATCAGAAATCATAGAATCTATTTCTGAGTGATTTAAAAATTTATAAGAATCATTAGATAAAATATTTACACCGACCCCCAATTTTATATCAGAATCTATGTCAGAATTTCCTACTATACTATCAAACGCTTTACGAAAAGAAATTTCATCTTTATTTTCGACCGAAAGATACAATAGAGATAACCATGTAGCACCATAATTCGGATTATGTTTAAAACTTTTATTATACCATTTTAAAGCATTTTTAAAGTCCTTACCAATAGCATATGCATCACCAATTAATAAAGCAAATTTTGAAGAAGGTACTTTCTTATAACTCGTCTTCATTAATTTTACAGCATCATTCAAATTATTAGAATTTAAATACAACTTATAAATTTCTAAATTAACATCATCTGCATATTCATTTAACTTTGCAAATGGTAAAAGTAATGTAATAGCTTTATCAAATTGCTTATTCTGTTCATACAAAGAAATTAAATTGAAAGTTAAGTCAAAATTATCAGGAATAGTTTGATGCAAATTTTCAAGAATTGCGATAGCACTTGAAATTCTTTCAGAATTAACATAAATATTTGCCAAAGTAAGAGCATACCAAATATTATCATTATTAAGCGCACAAGCTTTATTCAAAAGTTCGATTCCCTTTTCAGACTGACCACCATAAACAAGTATCTTACCTGCTTCAAATAAAACAACTGCACTATTTTTATCGATATCCACGCATTTTAAAAATGAATTCAAAGCATTTTGAAAATCGCCTCTGTTCTTTTGTTCCAAACCCTGATAAAAGTAAAATTCAAACGTGCGTTTATCTTCAATAGATAAACCCTCATTAATTTTATTAAGAACAGAGTTAAGTTCACTCTGCGAAAATGATTTAAAAAAGAAAAAAGAAAAAAGAAAAATTAATAAATATTTCATATATGTCTTATAATCAATGTTTTCCGGTATGACCAAAACCTCCAGATCCTCTTTCCGTTTCAGACAAAAAAGAAACAGGATCTAAAACCACTTTTGTATATTCTGAAATCACCATTTGACAAATTCGCTCGCCAGGTTTAATTTCAAAATCTTCGTTAGACAAATTAATTAATATCACTTTGATTTCACCTCTATAATCCGCATCAATTGTACCAGGCGTATTTAAAACAGTTACGCCATATTTATTTGCTAAACCACTACGCGGTCTGATTTGCGCTTCTAAACCTTCAGTAAGCTCTATAAATAATCCTGTAGGAACAAGATACCTTTCTAAAGGTTTTAATACAACTGAAGCGTCTAAATTAGCTCGTAAATCCATACCAGCTGAATGTTCAGTAGCATATTGAGGAAGATCGTAACGCGAAGTATTCACTATTTTAACTTTATGTTTCATACACTAAAATTTATTTGATACAAATTTTTTTATATAACCATCAGTATACAAATAATATACCGTAAAAATAAACAGAAATAAAATTTTTAAAATATAGGCTAAATAAACATTAGTATGAATAACCAAAAATTTATCTGCATAAAACATTAATATGGCCATAACAAATAAAATACCTAATTTACTTAATTCATAATCCACCCTAAAATGTTTTAGACTAAAAACCCAAGATAAAATCATCATCACGCCAAAACATACAAAATTAGCCCATGCAGATGCGATATAACCATATTTTGGAACAAAAATAATATTTAAACATAAGGTAATCATTGAACCAACTATAGCCAAATAGGCACCATACCGTGTTTTATCGGTAACCTTATACCACACAGAAAGATTAAAATAAACACCATAAAAAATATTAGCTAACAAAATTATGGGTAGAATATACAAACCTTCCTGATAATTTACTCCAATAAAATACTTAATAACATCCACAAAAAATGTCATTCCTAAAAAAACAAAAAGACAAAGTGCCACAAAAATATTCATGATTTTTGAATACAACAACCGATCATTTTTATCACTATTTTTAGAAAAAAAGAAAGGCTCATAGGCAAACCTAAAGGCCTGTACAAACATAACCATTACTACAGCAAGCTTATAACAAGCACCATAAATACCTAATTGATGGTAAGCCATATCCTGATTATTATACAAATAAGGATAAATAATTTTATCTCCATATTGAGTAATTCCACCAGCAATACCCACAACCAAAATCGGGAATGAATAACTTAACATGGATTTTAAAAGATTGAAATCAAACTTACTTTTAGAAACATTTAAGTAAGGAATTAACATCAAAAAAGTAAGCACTGAAGTGGCTATATTGGCTAAAAAAATAAAATCAACAAATGATAATGATTTAAAAATAAACGAATTAACAAAATACTTGGGCAAAACAATTAGAAAAAATAGATTAAGAAAAATATTTAAACCAATGTTTACCAACTTAATTACAGCGAATCGCACAGGCCTATTTTGTTGCCTTAAATATACAAAAGGGATAGTACTTATGGCATCAAAAAATAAAATTACTGCACAATAAATTAATATTTTATTATTAGAACCTAAATCTAAAACCTTAGAAATGGGTTCATTAAAAAAATAGGTAAGTAATACAAAAATTACAGAGGTAGTTAATATGCTAAAAAAAGAAGTACTATATACTTGTTCAAAATCAGAATGCTTTTTTGAAAACCTAAAGAATCCGGTTTCCATGCCATATGTTAAAAAAACCAGAACTAATGCTAACCAACCATACAAATTCACAACTATTCCATATTCAGCCTGAACAGTAATGACATAAGTATATAAAGGCACTAAAAGCCAATTCATAAACTTACCCAAAATACTGCTTAAACCATATATGGCAGTATCTTTAAACAAAGACTTTATTCCAGCAGCCAAAACAATAATATTAAAATAACAAACCTTGAGAACCTCCTGGAAGGTTCATTCTACCTAAATGACTATAAGCTAAAGGAGTAACTTCCCTACCCCGTGGTGTTCGCTTAATAAACCCTTCCTTTATCAAAAATGGTTCATAAACATCTTCGATGGTTCCACTATCTTCACCAACTGCCGTAGAAATAGTAGATAATCCAACCGGACCACCATTAAATTTATCAATAATAGTAATCAGTATTTTATTATCCATTTCATCGAGACCATGAGAATCGATATTTAGTGCATTTAAAGCATACTCAGTTATCTCATCGTTAATTACACCATTACCTTTTACCTGGGCAAAATCTCTAACTCTACGTAATAACGCATTGGCAATACGTGGCGTTCCCCTACTCCGTCGTGCAATCTGATAAGCTGCAGATTCAAAAATAGAAACATTTAAAATACGTGAAGACCGTTGTATAATACCTGACAATACTTCTAAATCATAATAATCGAAATGACAATTAATTCCAAATCGTGCCCTTAACGGACTAGTTAACAATCCACTACGTGTTGTAGCTCCAACCATTGTAAATGGATTTAAACTAAGTTGGATGGATCGTGCACTCGGTCCTTTATCAATCATAATATCGATACGAAAATCTTCCATTGCAGAATACAGATATTCTTCAACTACCGGGCTTAAACGATGAATTTCATCAATAAATAAAACATCATTCATGGCCAAATTTGTGAGTACTCCAGCTAAATCGCCGGGTTTATCCAAAACCGGTCCAGATGTTATCTTAAACCCAACACCCAATTCATTAGCCACAATATTGGATAAGGTTGTTTTACCCAACCCGGGTGGCCCATGCAATAATACATGATCTAAAGCTTCGCCTCTGTTTTTAGCGGCTAATACAAAAACTTTCAGATTTTCTAAAATATGACTCTGCCCTTTAAAATCATCAAAATTTAAAGGGCGAAGTTTATTATCAACTTCTATTTCTGAAGTACTACGTATATCAAAATCTTGTGCCATCAATAAGTTCTATAAACCTAAATCCTGAGATATTTTGAGCATTCTTTCTATTGGAATAACGGCCCTATCTTTAATGTTATCGTCTAACGTTATATACGGACTTTCATTTTTAAGGCAAAAATATAGTTTTTCTAAAGTATTTAACCTCATAAAGTTACACTCATTACAAGCACAACTACTATCATTGGGTGGAGCCGGAATAAACAATTTTTCGGAACATACCTTTCGCATTTCATGCAAAATACCGGATTCTGTAGCTACAATAAACTCTTGAGCCACACTATTTTTAGAAAAGTTTAAAAGTGCGCTGGTTGAACCAATAAAATCGGATATAGAAAGAATCACTTTCTTGCATTCGGGGTGAGATAAGACCAATGCCTTCGGATATTCCTGCTTTAATTTTAAAATTTTTTCTAGCGAAAACTGTTCATGAACATGGCATGCCCCATCCCAAAGTACCATATTTCGTCCGGTTATGCTATTTAAATAATTGCCGAGATTCCGATCCGGCGCAAAGATAATCTTTTTATCCAATGGAAAGCTATTAACAATTGCTTTGGCATTTGTAGAAGTAACTACTACATCTGTTAAAGCTTTAATTGCCGCAGAAGTATTCACATAAGAAATAACCACATGATCAGGATGGGCATCAACAAAAGCCTTAAATTCAGTTGGATCGGCCGAATCGGCTAACGAACAGCCGGCATTTGTATCTGGCAAAAGAACCAATTTTTCTGGACAGAGTAATTTTGCCGTTTCGGCCATAAAATGAACCCCACAAAGTACAATAATATCGGCCGTTGTATTTTTGGCCCATTGTGCAAGGGCCAAACTATCGCCAATATGATCTGCAATATCTTGTATATCATCGTTTTGATAATAATGAGCAAGTATTACTGCATTCTTCTCTTTGGCTATCTTCTTTATCTCAGATTTAAAATCAATGTTGTTAGCAACATTCATATTATTATTATTATTGATATATATTTAAATTAAATTACTAATACTATTATGCCTGTTAGTATAGTGTAAAACTTTGTGTTAATTTTCTTGCAACTTCCTTTATTAATAAATTACCTAATGTTATAAAGGTGTTGTTCACAATAAAATTTGAATTACAATATTGACATACAATATATTAATGATTGTTATCCACAATTGTTCAAACCACACAAAGTTAAAAATTATTGCTTCAATATTACGATTAAAAATTCTGAAAGACTATGGATAACTATTTAAAAGTAATAACAAGTTTTACTTGCATTATTCAAATCACTGATTTTATATACAATGTTATTGAATATAAAAATCAAAGGATCAGAAATAATTAAAACTTATTCACAATTTTATTGCTTTATCCATACTCATGTTTCATTAGAGTAAAATACAGATTTAAAAGATATTACAATTTACCAAACATAATATCTCAGAACTTATTAACAGCAATATCATACAACATATAATTTATATATTTTATGTTGAACTGGTTAAGATTATTGGTAATATTAAATATTTATCTGAATTTTGCACTACGAATAATTTCAATTATTTTTTAATTGCTTGATTAATAATAATATATATAATACGGTACTAATGAATGCACAATTTTACGATCTTATAAAAGAAGTGATTACTGACCAAGAAATCAGTAATATCCTTCAAGAAACGAACGAATTATTAGAAAAAAATTGTAATCAGGATATTTACAAATTGATTTTTGGTTTGCTCGATCTTACCTCATTGAATGTAACAGACAGTGTGGATTCCATCACAATATTTGTTAATAAAGTAAACAATTTTAGGGTAAATTATCCCGATATGCCAGAAGTTTCAGCCTTGTGTGTTTATCCTAATTTTGTAGGACAGTTGAAAAACAGCCTAAATTCTAAACGGATTAAAATTGCTGCTGTGGCTGGTGGTTTTCCATCTTCGCAAACATTTATTGAAATAAAAATTGCAGAAGTTAACCTTGCACTTTTGGATGGTGCCGACGAAATAGATATTGTTATGCCTGTGGGTTCATTTATAAATGAAGAATATGATGCAGTGTATGAAGAAATTAGTGAAATTAAACAATTACTGAAGGAAAAACACCTGAAGGTAATTTTAGAAACGGGTGAATTAAAAACACCAAAACTAATATTTATCGCCGCAATTTTGGCAATGGAATCAGGTGCCGATTTCATTAAAACTTCAACCGGAAAAACATCTGTTTCTGCAACGCCTGAAGCTGCAATAGTAATGTGTAAAGCTATTGAGTGGTATTATAAAAAAACCGGAAAAATGGTAGGTATTAAAATGGCCGGTGGAATTGTTACTGTTGAAGATGCCATTTTATATTATACAATTGTTGAAAATATTTTGGGTAAAGAATGGCTCAAGCCAGAGCTATTCAGAATTGGTGCAAGCAGGTTGGCAAATAATTTAATTTCGGCATCGAATAATTTGAATGAATTGAAGTATTTCTAATTTGTACTATATTTTATTTTTAGCCTGTTACGCATTGTAACAGGCTTTTTTTTTTGGCAATAAATTTGTGTTTTTTATTTCTATACTTAACATTAAATTCTAATGTCTTACACATTTTGTGTAAGACATTAGAATTTTAATTTGAAGTAAGATGTTTATATATAATGTATTATATTTGTTAATATGATTTTAATGTAAATAATATTTGAGTAGATTAATTATAAATTAATAGTAAGGTAACATAAGTATGAGATATATAGTAATAAACTTAACAATAAATTATCATATATAAAATATTTGCTTTATATTTGTATTGTGATTAGAACGAAAATATATCTTCGGGAATGAAGAAATATTTATTTAATAAGATGTATTTAATTTGTAAAGTATTGAATATAAAGTAAATAAAATTTTGGCATGAAATATGATAATCTTTATTTAGGGATAATAATTAAAAGATTAAAAATATGAATTCGTATCGGAATAATGTGACTTTAGCGTTAGTGCTTTTAATGAATGACTTACAACAAGTACAAATTGTTAACATGCAGTTTTAATAGATCAATTCAAATGAAATTTCCAACATTACATATAGTATCAGTATACGTTCTCATCGGAGGAATTTCTGCATGTGGTTTTGCAACATATGCTCAGCCTTCAAAAGAGTCGGCCGATATGGTTTGTTTTGGAAATGAAGAAATTGTGATTTCTAAAGGCGAAAGTGTTACCATTAATGGTAATCTGAAAACAGTTGGCAATATTTCGATTGTGAATAATGGTTCGTTAATTTTTGGTGGAGAAGGTAACCGCTATTTTAGTAATGAGGTGAACAACAAATTATTTACCGGTATTGGTGATTTTGTGGTAGAGGGTACCGGTACACTGAATTTAGACAGTGATAAACCATTAAATATATACAATTTGAAAATGAATACATTAAGTGGGGGTTCATTTTTGTGTAATAACAGTTTAGTTATAGAAAATGAATTAACACTTAATTCGGGAAATATTGAAGTATTTAAAGGCTATGCACTAAAAATTGAATCGAGAAATCCTGCGGCAGTTAATGCTCTTTTTGAAAATAATTCGAAGTCGTATGTTATTGGTAATATGCAACGTAAGGTATCAACCGGCGAAACATATATGTTTCCGGTAGGAAACTTAAATGGTTATTATCCTGTAAAAATTGAAAATCAATTCAATGATGCTGATTTTTTAAATGTAAATTTTACTTCAGATTATAACCTTGGAAACCGAATAGATATTAAAAATGATGTGGTTACTTTCAATCAAATAATTAATATTGGTGGTTGGGAAATTACAGCTGACAAAAATAATTTAAGTGGGAAAATAAATTTCACAGGTCAGATTGAAGGGTTTAAAAGAAGTGCTGAATTAAAAAGTAATCTTTTTGCGTTAATAATGGCCGGAGATTACAAAAATGGTTTTCCTAAATGGCAAAAAGCTGGTGTTTTACCACTTTTGGGTTCAGATACCCGTAAGAGTTTTTCTCCTGTAGTTTCAGCCACAGATATTAACAAGCTGGGCTTGTTTGCTATGGCCACCGGCGTTGAAACTGAATTTGTAAATTTTATTGCCCCGGGAGAAGGACGCGAATCGCGGTTCATTATAAACGAATTGGCAACATTTGGTGAACCTGAACTAATCATGTACAATAGTTCCGGAAAAGAGCTGTTTCGGGCAAAACCGTACCATAATAATTTGGATATGAAGAATTATAAAGATGGTACCTACTATTATGTTTTCAATTATACTTTGGATGGTATAAGATATTCGAAACAAGATTTTATTGATGTAAAAGCTTCATTTTAGTTATGGTATGCAAAAACTTTATTCAATATTGTTTCTATGCGCACTGTGGAGCATTTGCATTACAGGCAAATCTCAATTGCCGGTTCAGTTTTCTCAAATCTTTAAAACGGTCGATTTCGTGAATCCTGCATATTCTGTAATTGAAAACAGCTTTTCCGCCAAAATTCTGTACCGGAATCAGTGGAACGGTCTCAAAGGGAGTCCGGAGGTTTATGGATTTACATCTTTTTTACCAATTGAACGATATAATATGGGTGTAGGCATACAAGGTGTAAATGTAAAGAGAGGAAATTTTAGTATATCGAACGTCTCTTCAAACATAAATATAGATTTACAGGTAAGTAATTCAAACTATTTAGGATTTGGTTTACAATTTGGTGTTGAATATAATTACATTGATAAGGATAAAATCATCACATACAAATCGCTATATCCGGAAAGTAACTACGGTTCGAATTACGATTTTGCCAACAGTTTTTACAGTTTTGTGAATCCGTGTGCGGGTTTAGGATTTTTGTACTATAACACCAAATTTTATACCGGCGTAAGTTCGTACCTTATGATAAACGGTAATAGGTATACCGAAGTGGATTTTTATCAGGGAACATATGCTATTGCCGGTACAATACAACGATTGAATCAGGCTTGGAGAATTAAAGAATCGATGCAGGCGAGGTTTTTGCCGGGCAACATTCGTACATATGAAGCAGGTATCAACTTTTTGTATAACGATGAAGTTTGGTTTGGCGTTTCGAACCGGATAAACGAATCGGTGATTATGTCGTGCGATGTTAAAATTGGGCCTGTTTCGCGTTTAGCTTTCTCTTACGAAGCGCAGCTTACAGAGTTAAAAAGATTTACTTACGGGAGTTTTGAAATGAGGCTTGATTTTCGTTTTGGAGACGGAAAACATAACGACGAAAGAAAACAAAAAATGATTTATCTGCTCAACTAATTATGAATAAACAACTGAAAATATTTGCTTTAGCATTAGTTTCGCTGTTTGTAGTTGAAACAGGAACTCAACTGTTGCATGCACAGAGTGGCGTTCTTATTGGCAAACGTGATGGTTCAACCAATAAATTTGCAAAACTTGAGGTTTATTCAACACAATCAGGTTTACTTATTCCGCGCATGTCCACTGCCGAAAGGATTGCCATTAACCCCGACGAAACAGCGGTAGGTTTGTTGGTTTTCGATTTATCTGAAAAAGCATTCTTTTATTTCGAAGGCACAAAATGGATAAAATTAAGCACTACCGGTAATACAGTGCAAATGCCGGTTGATACAGTAGATGTTTCGGGTAATTTTCAGGCAATTCTTCTTAAAATTAAGGGTGATAGTACCTTTTTCGAAAATAAAATCAATAAATTATTCAATAAAGTAATCAGCGATAGTACCTATTTCTCGAAGCTTTATGGTGCACAAAACAATCAAAAGGCAATTGACAGTTTAAAAGCAGAGATTTCAAAAATATATATTAAAATTTCGAATGACAGCTTGTTGTTTACCAACCGATTAGTAACCATCGAAAGAAAATTTACCCGTAAAATAGTGGAAGACAGCGTTTATTTCGAAAACAGGATAAACAGTATAAAACCGGCATCAGCACCTTCGGCACATGGTGTTTGTATATTGAACCACATTAGTCAACTTAAAGCAACAGGTGCTAAAGTCGGGGATATGTGTTTTGTAAAGGATAATGGTAAAGGGCAAAATGAATGGTTTGTGTATACTGATACAAATGGCGACAGTTATGGTGATAGTTGGATTAGTCTTTCTATATCATCAACTGCTACTTCAAAGGATTTCACGGTTTTTATCGGAGAGAGTAATAGTTTAGAAAAATCGGGAAAGATTAGTGTGGATGAGTTATTGAGTACAGGAAATTTTATGGCTTATTCAAACCAAAAAGATTTCGACGAAAACGGCTACAATTTAATAAAAGGTAATAAAAAATTTTATGTCGTGGCCTTTCCGGCAGAGTGGGGCAGACCACAATTCTATTTAGATGATTATGAAGTTGTTGATGGATTAAAAAAACAAAATCTGGCTATTAATGGAATCGACTATCAGGTATGGCGAATTGCAACTTTAGTTCCGGATTGGTATAAAAATGTGAAGCTTACAATTATAAAATAACTATTTATTAAAGCATTTAAAATGAAAAGGTTTAGTTTATTAATCAGCATGTTTGCCATAGCTACCACGTTTGGTGCAACAGCGCAAACAACCGAAACACGGATGAACACAACATTAACTCCACAAGCATGGAGTGATTTACCGATTGTAAAATCGGAACATGTTAAAGGCGGAATGCACAACTTAGGTACACTCAATTTAGCCGGTGGCGCGAGTAATGCGATTAATACCAATGGCGACCTTACTGCTGCTCGCAGAACCGAAGGTATGGTTGTTACTTTTACCGATCAAACCGGTGCGTACAAACAGTATTTGTTGGCTGATGACAAAGGAAATACCGATAAATTGGACGATGTATGGCAGGAAATATATGTAACCCAGGATTGGGTTGCCGGTGGTAGCTATGCCAAAGGGCAGCTTGTGATGCACAACAATGGGATGTATGTGGCAAAAGATGCAATATCAAACGATGCAGCATTCGATGGAGCTGATTTTTGGACGCTTTTAGACGAAAGTGGTAATTCTGCAATAAATGGTATTTCGGTGGCCTCAATAAGTGTTGCCGGAACAGAAATAAATGCTATTACTACAACCAAAGATGGTATAACAGCAGACGGTTCAACCGCTATTGATGGCAACAATTTGGTGACATCCAAAGCTGTGTACGATTTTGTTACTGCACGCGTAGCCAGTGTAGAAGAAGGTACCACCGCCGGTCAGGTACTGGTTTGGGATGGCGGCAAATGGGCAGCGGCCGATCCTGCAAAATTTAAAATAGATCTTGCCAATGGGATTACCTCTTCGCTCAACTTTACCACAACAGGTGCAGTAAGTGCAGCCTCAATAACTACAACCGGAGACGCAACAATTGGTGGCAATGCAGCAATTACAGGTAATACAACTGTTGGTGGCGATGCAACCGTGACTGGTACAGTAAATGCGGGTACAGCAGATGTTACAGGCGCATTAACCGCTGGTTCTGTTACCACTGCAGGTGCCGTTTCTGCAGCAACTTTGGCTACAACCGGCAATGCAACAGTGGGTGGTGCAGCAACCGTAACCGGTGCTTTGTCTGCCGGTTCAATCACAACAGGTGGAGATTTAACAATAGGTAGTAATACAGTAAACGGAATTACCCAATCGGGTGGTACTTTAGCAGCTAACAATAATAAACTTATTACCGAAGCCGCTGTAAAAGAAGCAATTGAAAATTCAGCTCAAAATATTAATCTTGCTGATGGTAAAATACTTATTGGTGGAACTGATGGAAAAGCAGCTGCACAAACGATGAGTGGCGATGTAACTATGAGCAATACTGGTGTAACAACTATTGGTACAAGTAAAGTAGTTACCACAATGATAGCCGATGCCAATGTAACCAATGAAAAATTAGCCGATGGTTCTGTAACTTCAGCAAAAATAGGTGAAGGCGAAGTAAAAACGATTAATATTTTGAACGATGCAGTAACTGCAGCAAAACTTAATGCCGATGTAGCAGGCGTTGCTTTATCTCAAAATGGCACAACCGGAGCATTAGATGTAAACACCGATGGTGTAACTGTTGAAGTAAATGGTTCAAATGCCATTCAAATTAAAGATGGTGGTGTATCAACAGCCAAAATAGCCGATGGTGCTGTTACTTTCGACAAATTAAATGCTGAGGCCGTTGTTACTTCAACCGAAGGAATACAAGCCTCTACATCAGCATCTGATGCAAAAACAGTAACTGAAAAAGCGGTTGCAAAGTTTGTAGAAGATAAAATGTCGAGTGCTATTGAGAATGGTACCGCTCCAAATCAAACGCTTCGTTGGGATGGTACAAAATGGGTAACCTCAGGTGCTTTAACTAACGATGGTACCAACATTGCCACAACAGGTAACGTAACTGTTGGAACCGGTTTAACTGTTTCTACCGGTGGTGCTTCTATTACAGGTAATTTGGGTGTAACCGGTACTGCAACCATCGATGGGGCAACAACCATTAACAATACTTTGAATGTAACCGGCGCATCGACACTAAATAGTGCGGCTATAGCCAACAATGCAACGGTAGGCGGTACTTTGGGTGTAACCGGTGCAGCAACTCTCGGTAATGGTGCAACAATATCATCTGGTGATTTAGCGGTTTCAACAGGTAACTTGGCTGTAACTGCGGGTAACTTAACTGTAGGCGGAACCACCACACTTACCGGTGCTACAACAATGGCTGGCGGTGCTACCATTACGGGCGGAGCAAATGTAACCGGAGCTACCGTATTAAATACCTCTTTAGCATTCAGCGATGCA
>QKHT01000099.1 GCA_003249935.1 Bacteroidota bacterium | reverse complement strand
TCTGAGTGTCCTGATATACTCTCCAAATGTTATGTTGTCTGTTTTTGACATATTCTGCTTTGGCAAATTTTGTCCAAAATTAAAGAAATAATTTTATTCGTGTCAATTTGTTTCATCTTTTTATTCACAGTCTTGTCAGTGCGTAGGCAAAAAATGGCTCTTTTGGTTTTTTCAGCTTTGGGCTGTGTGTTGGCAAAAACCAAATGTGCCATTTGCGGGTCGGCTTTTTACACTGACGCACAACGGTTAGTATATGAAAAGTAGGCGATTTCGAAGCACGAAACTTTCGGTTAAGCATAAAGTAGATACGAGCCCAAAACATTGATTTTGCTGATATCTCGCCTATTTTTTATATACATTGTTAGGCCTCGTTTTTCTTTATCATTATTCTATCAATCAACACTTTGCCAATATAAACAAAAATCAGATAAGGAATAGTCATCACAAAACCAAATATTGCTTTCACTGGCCATCCAATTCCCATAATACTGGTTTCAAGTCTTTTTACTTTATCTAAATTATCTGGTAAAACATTTCCAAAAAATTCAGCTTCATTCATTCCGTCTATGTTGTAGCCATAATGTTTCAATAAAATCAAATCTGATTCATAACTCCACCAAGCAAAAATCAACGTTAAAATTCCAAGTACAGACAAACCTATCAAAGAATAAATTATCACAGTCCGTTTGGCTTTTAATCTTTTAAGAATGATAAGTATCAAAATCGGAAGAATGATTATTAATCCGAGAATCAGAAAGTTTGATATTGTTATAAGTGTCTCCATGTTTATCAATCTTGTCAGATATTATTTTTGAAATTCTTTCCCAATCCGCTTATTAAATATTTCAAGCGATTTTTCAATCAACTCTATCGGTACAGTGACTTTCTCAGTATAGAAATCAATTCTTTGGTCTGAATCCGCTCAAAAAATTTCAAAAATCTATTTATCAGTTTCGGTGTCCCAAATTTCAAGTCCAATTCCATCTCTGATTACATCACTTGCAATTATTATTTTATAATCCTTATTGTCAATTTTCAATTCCATGTCTGTTTCGCTGGTGCTCTGCCCAAATGAGGCCTAACTAGTAAATACACACACCTTTATACCACTTTTCGAAAGAGGAGTTCTGAATTTTGGGCGAGCAATGTAGTTGTTTCATAATTTGTGTGTTTTTGAGTGAATAATGGGGGATAAAAGTAATTGTTTTTCGCAAATGGCCATAGGTGTGGCTGTGGATTTTGCCGGAAACCTACAATTTTAACATTTGGATACCTGTTGGTGTGCGTTGCAACATGATTTGAATCGCGGTATGCAGAAGTTTCCTTCTTATGTCGGGGTTACAATTGGTCCCGAATTTCGCCGATTTTACGGGCTATGTGAACAGTTTCGTGCTGTTTTCGGCAGGTTCAATGGCGCGTTTCGGCCAGATTGCAATACATTGTGATTACGATGGCGAAGTTATGATTTTTTTGCTGCAAACGAACTGTTATCAAGCGTATAAACGGGGCCAATGCATTTAATCGACCGAAGAAAATGTGGAGATGTGGTAATGTGAAGATGTGGAGATGTGTGTCGTAGGCATTTCTGAGGGAAAGATGTGTGCCGCAGGCATCCCTTCGGGAGAGATGTGGGAATGTGAAGATGTGGAGATGTGTGCCGCAGGCATCCCTTTTGGAAAAATGTGTGCCGTAGGCATCCCTATGGGAAAGATGTTAAGATGTGTGCCGCAGGCATCCCTTCGGGAAAGATGTGGGCTTACGCACGTGGTTTAACTACAAAGGCGAAAAACACAAAGCTGTTGACCATTCTGCCGATTCTCCGAATCTTTTGTTTTGGTTGGTGCTATCATATATGGCCTACCAAATCTGTCGCCTCTCCGAGGCTGTTGTTGGCGGTTAGCTTTTATTGTCATGATTTTCCGGCCCAAAAATCATGATTGGTTTAACGGCAAGAGGATTTGAATACCTGTCAGATTTTGAGAAGAGATAATGTCGCCGCGATGCGGCTATTGGTTTTGTGCAAATATGCTACGGCATATCTGTTCTTTTTAGCCGCATCGCGGCGGCATTATGGTAGCATATGATTGCATCGGATTTGGAAAGCCGCATCGCGGTGACATTTTGGTATTGTTTTGCCTCAAGACAAAATGAACAGCTCGTCCGGCTTGACGGCATTAACTGAATGTCGCCGCGATGCGGCTATTGGTTTTCGGCTAATATGCAGCCGTAGGTTTATGCTTTTTAGCCGCATCGCGGCGGTATTATGGTAAAAATTGATTGCATCGGATTTGGAAAGCCGCATTGCGGCGACATTATGATATTGTTTTGCATCAAGGCAAAATGAACAGCACGTCCGGCTTGACGGCATTAACTGAATGTCGCCGCGATGCGGCTCGTTGTTTCATTGGCCAATACTATATTACCGACTTAAAATTTATACTCATTTCAGAATCTAAACAATTCTACCATTTTGCAGCACACGATTGATAGTAAAAATATGTTTTGAAAGCTACTTTTGCCTGCAATAAATAAACGAATGACGAAAATGAACAAAAACGTATTGTTTGCCGGAACCATGGTTACAAGCTTGTTGGTTCTGAATACCAATGTCGAAGCCAAAAAGCGTGCTGTTCCCGAAAAAAAGAACGTGCTGTTTTTAATGGCCGATGACTTTAACTATTGGCTCAATAAAATAGGATACTACCCTACCATTACCCCAAACCTCGATAAGTTAGCCACCAAAGGCGTACTATTTACCGAGGCACACTGTTCATCGCCGGTGTGCAACCCATCGCGCAATGCGTTATGGTCGGGCATGCGTCCTTCCACTACGGGTATTGAGAGCAATAATGGCGGATATGTACGCGAAATACCGGGCTTTGCCAACATCGTATCTATGCACCAGTATTTTATGGATCATGGCTATTATACTTACGGTGGCGGTAAATTGTGGCATGCCGGGAGCATGGGCAGCGAAAGCACCGACCCTGCACACTGGAACAATTTATACACCGAAGGAACCGGTAGTCCCGGTGGTAATTTTTATAAGTTTTCGTGGGACGAAGGGGGTCTTTTTCAATGGAGTGCAGGCGAATTTGACATGAACACACAGGCTGGCGACACGAAATTAGCCAACCACATGGCCGAATTTATTGCCGGTTACGATAAATCGGCGAACAGCGATAAACCATTTTTTCTTGGTGTTGGCTTGTTCAGACCACACCTACCTTGGTATTGTCACAAGCAGTTTTACGACATGTTCGATCCCGACAAGCTACCAATTCCCAAAGGATATAAAGCGCACGACTTGGACGATATTCCCGGAGCCAAAATCGACCCGCATCAAACGGAAATTGTTGCTAAGGGAAAATGGAAGGAAGCCTTGCGGGCCTATTGTGCCAATATGGCTTATGCCGATTACAATGCGGGCATTGTGCTCGATGCCCTTGCAAAAAGCAAATATGCCAAAAACACGATCGTTTGTTTCATGGGCGACCACGGCTGGCATTTGGGCGAAAAAGACCGGTGGGCAAAATATGCAGTTTACGATCAGGCCAACCACACCACACTGATTATTTATGATCCCACAGCCAAAGGCAACGGTAAAGTGTGTACTAAGGTGGTGAGTCTGCAAGACCTTTATCCAACATTAGTCGCATTAACCGGATTACCGGAAAACCCCAAAATCGAAGGTCGTAATATTGCACCATTGTTAACCAATCCAACAGACAAAAATTGGAACTGGCCCATACTTATGTCGTATAGCGGCACAAACTACATCAAAACCAACACCTGGCGATTTGTAGACGATGGCGAAAGGAGTCAGTTGTATAAAACTTCTGAGGACCCTTATGAATGGGATAATCTTTATAATAAACCGGGCTACGAGGACATTATTAACGGATTGAAGCACCAAATGGACAGCATGTTGCTACCTGGTACAAAAATCAGGGAGACACTGTTATCCGATCCAAAAAACACTATGGTGGCTGAACCACATAAAAAGATAAAGAAAAGAAAAAGCGACAGCGAAGAATAACCATCGAACTATTTTTTCATAGTGAAATAGATAAAGTAAATTAAGAGGCGGACTTCGGTTCGCCTTTTAACATATATTGGAAACTATATATATAAATACTTTCCCACAATAACCGTACTTTTGTAAAAAAAAGTATGGAACTCATTCTAAAATATTTCACTGCCCTGTGGCAGTTAATACTCGAGATGTCGCCTTACCTGCTTTTAGGTTTTGTAATGGCCGGCCTCTTAAAGGTTTATCTTCCGGCAGATTTTTTAACCCGCTATATGGGCCGAAGCAATAAACTTGGCCCTGTAAATGCTGCGTTGATTGGCGTGCCACTGCCACTCTGTTCGTGCGGGGTATTGCCGGCAGGGCTTTCGCTCGAAAAGAACGGTGCAGGCAAAGGTTCAGCCGTATCATTTCTGATCTCCACACCACAAACCGGACTCGATTCCATTATGGTTACCTATGCGATGCTCGGGTTACCATTTGCATTGCTTCGACCGGTTATTGCATTTATTACCGGCATTGCGGGCGGATATGCTACCAACGCAACAGATAACGAAGCCGGTTCAGCCAAAACAACCATTGACACCCACGCTGTATCGTTCGATAAAAGGAGCAAGCTCAAACGGTTTTTCGACTATACCTTCGATGAATTTTTGCGCGACATTCTCAACTGGCTGATTATTGGATTGTTATTAGCTGCATTGATCACCATCGCCATTCCCGACAATTTTTTTGCATCAATTACCGGCAAAGGCTTGTTGCCAATGCTTATTGTATTGTTGGGTAGTGTGCCATTGTACGTGTGCGCAACGGCATCGGTGCCCATTGCGGCGGTATTGCTGCTCAAAGGACTATCGCCCGGCGCGGCGTTGGTATTTTTAATGGCTGGTCCGGCAACTAATGCAGCAACAATAACGGTACTAAAAAAAGCGTTGGGCAACAAAACCACCATTGTTTATCTCGTCTCCATAATAATTGGTGCCATGGGTTTTGGTTGGCTTATCGACACATTTTTACCTTCGGAATGGTTTTCGATACACCACATTCACAACCACAACCACGAAATATTGCCCGCATGGCTGGTTTATAGCAGTGCGGCATTTTTAATTGTGGCAGCGGTGCGAATTTATAGTCTAAAAATCATCAGGTTCATAAAAGAAAAACAACTAACAAAAATAAAGATGGAAACAGTAGTACTAAATGTTGAAGGCATGGGATGCGCGATGTGTTCGGGTAAAATTGAAAAGAAAGTCGGCGAAATGGCCGGTGTTGCGCTGGTTAAAGCCGATTTTGCGACCAACAGGGTAGATGTATCGGGCGAGGCGATTGATGTGCAAAAAATTGCCGATGCCATTACCGAACTGGGCTATACCTACAAAGGATTGAAATAAACACACAAAAACAAACGCCCGTGTTCGAAAAACATCATTTTCGGACACGGGCTTTATTATTTTAGAGAATCCTTCGGTTGCCTACTTACTTCGATTCTGTAAGTTTGTAAACCACACAACCATGCGGCTCCACCATTTTCTTAATTTTCGAACCACTCAAAACCGACTTCTCCTCCGTCCACAAGTCGTGCAATTGATATCGTTGGCGTAAATGCACCACTTCGAGATCGAAGAACAGATTCATCGGTTCATCCGTAGTATTAAACATGGCCACATATTTAGTGGAACTTTCCGGTTTGTCGGCCATCCACACCACCGAACCTTTACGCTTATAAACTACCCGGTTATTGATGCTGTGTTGATCTATTTCGATAAGCGCTTTATTGGTAAGAATCTGGTAAGTTGTATCATCCAGACTTGCAAGTTCGGCTCCAATCATTAGCGGCGAACGGGCCATACACCAGAGTGTCATTAAAGTATGCTGTTCGGTACGGGTGTAATGCGTTATTCGTTCGGGGCCTTGCGGACGACCATCGAGCGAAATTTTTCCAAATGGAATCATATCTGCATCGGGCCACGAACCCGGTTTGATAAAGGGCGACCATTTTTCGAGCAAGTCAAAATTGTGCAATAACCGATCCCATTCATCCCAAAAGTCGCCCGAAACCCGCCACATATTGGCATGTGCTTCCAGATGTTGGGCATACCCTATCGGTGCTTCGCCATTTGAAAGCGACAAAACAATAGGTCGGCCACAATTCACAATGGCGTTATGCATCATTTCCACATCATCGTTGTGATATTCGGGATACATCATATTATCGGCCTTGACAAAATCCACACCCCATGCAGCAAACTGTTCGAACAACGAATTGTAATAGGCCTGTGCACCCGGTTTCGAGCCATCTACGCCAAACATATAATTATTCCAGTTGCAAGTATCCCAAGGTTCTGCAATATCGCGTGCCGTATACTTAGTGCCTTTAACCGGCAAATTATCGTAGTAAGCTTGTCGGGGAATACCCCGCATAATATGCAAACCGAACTTTAACCCCTTGGCGTGCACCCAATCGGCTAAGGGTTTTAGCCCTGAACCACCTGCTGCGGATGGAAATCGAACCGGCGATGGCATCACCCGGCCATAAGCATCGAGATGAATACGTTCTAATGGCATACCATTTTTATCCAATTTCAAATCCGGGTGACCATATCTTCGGGCTGGATTATTCCATGCACCGGGATTATCGTGATACCATATATAATCGAGTACCACATAATTATACCCAAACTTCAGAAACTTGTCGTGAATCACTTCGGCCGAAGCCCTGAATTGTGCTTCGTTAATTCGGCAATCCCATGCATCGAAACTATTCCATCCCATTGGAGGTAGTGGCGCAGGACTTTTTTGAGCCATGCCAACACCGCCAAAAAATAACCAGACAAAAAAAGTAACACCAGATTTAATTTCAGAATATTTTACCATTATGATACTTGTTTACTAATAAAGTTTGCCACAAAAATAACCTGAGATAAGTTAACGCACTTGCAAAATAGTACACAAAACCGATTTGTTTGGCCAAAACCGTAGAAAACGAACCTTTTAGCAAATTAAAAGTACTTATCAAAAAATGCAAACCATAAATCAATATATTCATTGAACACGCCATTATCATCCTATACTTTTATATCCTGAAACAATATCCCAATGCGACAGTAATACAAATACAATAAAAAAGTGCTATGAAACTTAGAAATCTCTTAATTCCGTGTCTGTTTACCTTATTGGTAAATACATCGCAACAAAGCTTTGCGACGGAAATCAGTCACAAATCAAACACATTAATTGCAGCAATCGACACTGTACCCAACGACAGTTTGATTATCTCTGAAGTAAAAACTGCCAACAATGGTTCTCGCTATTCATGGGGGTATATCGAACTCACCAATACAAGTTCGCGCACCATGGATTTAAAACATTACTGGTTACAAACGGCCAAAATTTTTGAAAAACAACCGCTTACCGGTTCATACGTAAAAGCTCCACTGAAAGGGCTTCTCGAACCCGGAAAATCTTTTGTATTTATGATTCCGACCATAGTTGGCGACAAAGATGCTTATGGCAAGCTAATTTACAAGAACTCTAACTATGGAAACCGTGAACTGTTAGAGCGTGCGAATATGGTTTTCAGGCAAACATTCGACTACTTTATATCGTATAGTAACTATTCGCTATGGTATGCTCAGGACTCGCTCGAAACCATTGCAAAAGCCATAGATGTGTGGAATGAACCCCGTTTACAACCTATTGCCGGGGTTGCCGGAGCAAATCCTGCCACCGCACGAATTTATGTACGCAAATCTCAGGTAAAAAAAGGAAATATCGACTGGACACAATCGCGTGGCACCGATATTGCCGATGCCGAATGGTTACCAATACCGAATAATATGATGGCCGATTATGGCGAAGTACTCTACAAAACGGTTGGAAATCATGGAACAACCACCCAATTGTCCATGTCATCGACCATTGCTACCATTAATGAAGCGACAAAAACCATTACCATCCCATACGGTTACCGTCGCGACTCAGTAGCCCGGTATTTTAGTTTTGGCATGAACCATAGCTGGAACTTCAAAACCAATGGCGATACGTCCAAGTACTTGTTGCAAACCAACGATACACTCGAAGTATATCTTTGCGGCAACGATCTTCAAAAAATAAGTTTCGCCTTTTCGGTTCAACCAAAAACCCAAAATTTCAACGAACTTCGCCCACTGAAGTATAAAAACACATCGGGCAGTTACACAACTAAATATACCGTAAGTAAAGGTATTGTACCAATGGATACGATTGGAAATGTTCCTTTTGCAGTTCGTCGCGATACGCTGCTAAAATATCTTGAGGTTGAACCTGATTGCAAAATGGAGATAGTTTATGGCGATGGTAAAGCCCGTCCCGATCTTAAAAACGGCGATCTCGTTAAAGTCACTTCACCCAATGGTTCAACCAAAAACTACCGGATTAGCGTAATGGCGTATTTCCCATCGCATACGGCCACTATCAAAAACATTATTTTCCCCGGCATGCCGTTATGGTTAAATACCAATACTTACGAAATGACCGATACAATGAATGTGTATACCACCAACAACAACGCTTACCAAATAAAACTACCTGCCGACACCAAAGTACCGCCAGCAATTCTGGTTATTCCATCAGATGCCAAAGCCACAGTAAATGTATTGATGGCTAAAAACTTAAATGGCAACGAACAAGACCGTACCTCCA
The DNA here is from genome assembly GCA_003249935.1 of Bacteroidota bacterium. Classification (GTDB taxonomy): domain Bacteria; phylum Bacteroidota; class Bacteroidia; order Bacteroidales; family UBA5342; genus SZUA-561. The sequence goes on along the minus strand of QKHT01000099.1, from coordinate 3,829 downwards.
CTATTACTGTATATGCCGAAGATGATACGACGACCAACAAAGTGCAGATTACCTTTAATGTTGAACGCGAAACACCGGCATTAACTTCCGATCCGTTCTTTACCGATTATGGGTTTAATACAGGTGGCCAAAACCATTTGTTTATGCAGATTTTCAATCCCCGCAAAGAGGTTGTGGATATGAGCGAATACGTACTTGTTTTAGGCAAAGGCACTTTGAATGGATGGAATGCACTGAGTACAGCCATGCTTTTGGATTCGGCTCTTGTAGCCAACCGTACATTACGTCCGGGGTTCAGACCAAAAAAGAACAGTGCCGGCGAAGTAATCTGGACCACAGATATTACACAAGGCGACCGATACCTGATTCCGGGCAACGGCACATACAAAATTGCATCTAATGGTTCTTATCCCTTTGCAGGGAATACCGACCAGAATATTATGCGGAAGATTAACTTCGAAGCATCTAAAAACGGTGCAAAACCACGTTATGGCGAAACCAATCTGCTGTCGCATTTTGCTCTTCCGGCGCAGATCCTGCCATGCGAAAACGCATATATGGTACTGCTTAAAATTAATAACGACTCGGTACGCGATGGCATGAAGGCATTTGCATCGACAACGATGGGCAACGATTACACGATAGTTGACCTTATGGGCGACTTTACTTCGCCTACACCATGGCAGCTTTGGGATAAGGTTGATGGAAAAGACACGGTATATACCTGGTCGAAATACAATTGTGGCTATTTGTACCGTAAATCAACAGTGTATAAAGGAAACAGCCAAAACATGGGTGCTTTTGGTGCGGGTGTTGTAGAGGCCAACAATACTAAACATACGATTATCACCGGCGAATGGGTTCAAACCGCGTTTGCGAACAACGCTACCGTATTGGCGCAATCGCTCGATATGGCAAAAAAGAGATTTGACAATCATGTAATGACAACCGCAGTCAATGTGTCGTATGTACTTTCTAATACATACCTCGTATCGCAGGGCTTATCGCAGGATGAAACCATTTATGGTATTTCTGCGGCCACATCGGTGAGCGATTTTAAAAAGAATCTGATTCTTTCTGATACCAACATGGTGATTCGTATTATGGATAAAACCGGTGCAATAAGAACATCCGGCACCATTGTTCAAGGCGATAAGCTTACATCGGTTTCGGCACTTAAAACCGACTCGGTGACCTATACGCTTAACATCGGTTCGATCAGTAACAATGTATTACTCACTTCAACCAAATACACAGTAGCAAAAGCCGATACCACCGGAATAATTAAGGGAATTACATTGGGTACCAGTATAGTAAAACTACTTGAAGAACTGGTTATTCCGGAGAATGCATCACTCTTTATTACCAATGGCAAAGAGATGCTGATGCCGCTCTATACAGCAACCAATGATACCAATATGATTAAAAAACTGCAACGTGCCGAAACATTGGTTACGCCCGGTCTTCAGTTGAAAGTTTTGGCTCAGGATGGTGTTACCAAATGTGTATATAGTGTAGAACTTGACAAAACGGCTCATCCGGCAATTTATTCTACTGTTTACAGCATTGACCAATCGTCGAAAATAGTAAACTTTATAAATGGCACCAGTGTTAAAGTATTCCTTCATAATCTTACCACCAATGCCGGTAATAGCATTCGTGTTTACGACTATGAAAATAACCTTCGCAGCATGGGTTCACTCAAGTACGACGACCGTTTGTACGCTGTATCGGCCGATGGAAAAGACTCGGTACTCTATCTGATGAAATTTACCGATGAAACGGGTGCAGGTTCGGGTGTTGAAAATGCCATTAAAAAGACCAATGCATTGGAGGTTAAGTGTTATCCAAATCCGGCAAGCGACATGCTTTTTGTGGCCGGTAGTTTTGCTCAGATTGAGATAATTGATGTAACAGGTAAATGCGTATTAAAAACCAACACATTAAACGCATCGAAAATTGACATTCGCAATCTCGAAAGTGGTGTTTATATGCTCAAAGCTCACAACAAAAAGGGACAATTATTCACTTGCAGGATAGTTAAGCAATAGTCCCGATACTTATTAAAAACTCTCTCGCTAAAAGCCCGGTTATGCCGGGCTTTTTGCTTTTATAATAACGATGAGATGGCTTAGCGACACCATGATGCACGATTTTACAGAAAGGATTGTTCATTATATTAAGGCATGCACTGAATGTTTGGTGGATTAAAATAAGGCAGGGATATTGGATAAATATTTTGCCGACTCAGCAAATATTTTCGCGAATTTTTTTTATTATGAACCAATTACAATAATTTATCTATAAGCGCATAAATCACTATTTAACTACAAAAAGCGATTCAATTCCCCAATTGATTTCATGAACTTCATTACCTAACCCATTGCCTGCAAAAGTCTGATATTCAATAATTGGCATTGGTATTCAATTTAATTGTTCATTTCAATAATTAATAAACGATTCCGGCCTAATAGATCGTTAGATTTTCGACATTCCATGTTCGAAAAAATTTTAAGAGGTTCATATACAGTGTCTTACAAATGCTTACACTACTATGTAATGTTTTTAAAATCAATATATTATAAAAGTTTAACGAACTATTAAGCCATAAACCTGAGGTTGATTCAATAAACGAACTTATATATACTAATTTAAACCTATTCGTGATTAATTTACTTCAACAATAAAAACTAATTATATTCTAATATAAGTAAATTTTCACACCATACCATTCACATTTTTCACAGATTAAATTGGTTGTTATCTTGCACTTCATAGTCATAACCAAATCTTAAAATCAGTTACTTACACATTAAAATCAGCCATTGGAACGACCTGTGTTTTTAACCGATTACCGATGAGGACAGAAATGCACGAAATCAGTCCTTCGTAAAAAAACTTTAGTAACTTTGTCGCTTTAAAAATTTAGAATATGTCAGCAGCTTCAGGAGGCAACAGGAAAAAGGTTACCACACACCGACTTTCGGAAATGAAACTAAGGGGTGAAAAAATTTCGATGCTTACAGCTTACGATTTTACCATGGCACGAATTGTGGATATGGCAGGAGTAGATGTGATTCTTGTGGGCGATTCGGCATCGAACGTTATGGCTGGTAACGAAACAACATTGCCAATTACCCTCGATCAGATGATATACCACGGCAGTTCGGTAGTCAAGGCGGTAAACATGGCTCTGGTAGTGGTTGATATGCCATTTGGCTCATACCAGGGCAATTCGAAAGAGGCACTCAGTAGTGCCATTCGCATTATGAAAGAGACCCATGCCGATGCAGTAAAACTCGAAGGCGGACGTGAAATAATTGAATCAGTCGAACGTATTTTATCGGCAGGGATTCCGGTTATGGGACATCTAGGTCTAATGCCGCAAAGCATTCATAAATTCGGAACTTATACAGTTAGAGCCAAAGACACTTCGGAGGCCGACAAATTAATTGAAGATGCCCGATTGCTCGAAAGAGTAGGATGTTTCGCTATTGTACTCGAAAAAATCCCTTCTCAACTGGCCAAAAGAGTAGCCGAAGAGGTAAATATTCCGATTATTGGTATTGGTGCTGGTGGTGGTGTTGATGGACAAGTACTTGTATTACACGATATGCTGGGCATAACACACGAGTTTTCTCCACGTTTTTTGCGACGTTATCACAATCTGTTTGCTGAAATGAAAGGTGCCGTTGAAAGCTATGTTACCGATGTTAAAAGCGGCGACTTCCCTAACGAAAAAGAGTCGTATTGAAATGGCAGTTGGAAAACAGTTGAAAACAGTTGAAAGCAGTTGAAAACAGTTGAAAGCAGTTGAAAGCAGTTGAAA
>QKHT01000274.1 GCA_003249935.1 Bacteroidota bacterium | reverse complement strand
GGTGCCTTTGCTGCCATTCCATTGCGGCCAGGTTAGCCCCATGTCTTTATAAGGACCTTGTAATCGGTCGCTAACCGCATGAATTCCTTTCGAATCTTTTGTCCAGCCTGCACCATGCTGAAATTCTTGTGCCCAGCGGCTGGCGTACATGTGGTATTTACCATCGTCGTCTTTAACAATACTACCGTCCCAGTAGCACCAATCTTTAACCAGATATTTTCCGGTTTTCGGGTCATAATTTGATTTCCCCTCCAATCCGGAAAAACTGCTGCATCGCCCCATACTCCTTTTGATGTTAAAGGCGATAAGGGCTCGATGGGTAAAAAAAAGTCGATCAGAGTTCTTTTTTCATTAGTCGATTTTTTGAATGATGTACCTTGGACAAACATGGTGACCAGTGCCAAGAAGTAGAGCGTGTTTTTCATGAAAAGCTTTATTAATTTTAATTTTATGATACTTTACTATTTTAATTTTGAAGCAAAGTTTGGTCGTTGCACCATTATTTAAATTAATTGCAATGCTACACTGTAAATATTCTACTTTTGGGGACAACTGGTGTATGCCAGCGTAAAAAATAAGTCTTGCACAATATGTTTTTAGGTTCAGACAAAAGAGAAAAGCAAGCTATTTACTGTATTATTGGTTTCTTGGTACCCGAACCAATTGCAACTTCGGCTATAACAGCCTTTTCTCCATTCTGAGCTAATATTTCTATCTTTAAAAAACGCAATGTTTGAGGGGTGAATTCTGCTTGCTTCATTCGTCCATCGGCTTCCCATTTTTCTTCCGAAATAAGTTCAAATCGATTTCCATACGAACTTCCGAATATTTTGCAATGGGTAATGTTTCCTTCTGTTAATGCTGTTTCCGGTGCTGGTTTGCATCGGTTTTTTGGCACGACACATAACAAGATCGATTCCCGAATAAACGGAGCCTAAATCTATTGTTATTGTTTGTGGATTTGAACCATCAGTTTCCCAATTAAAGTGTTCTGTTCCTTTTTGACAGGCATCAATGGCAAATTCAGCATTGCCGCTTGTCGCTTTTGCCGAAATGGGTGCTACTTCATAAATTAGTACCTTTTGTTGTTGTGGCAATGGTTTTCTTGTTTTATCAGGTCTCCATTTTGTTCCTATTTCCGAAAGAAGGTTGATGTAAAGCGTATCTAATAAGCCATCGCGATTGGGCATGCAATTGAGCATGAATGTGCAATAACGACTTTCAAGTGATTTAAGTTTTTCGACAATCGTTTCGACCGATTCATCTTTCCGAAGTCCGTGAGGTGTTTCCGAGCTCCAAAACCATCCATTTCCTTTTACACTGCAATGTCCCAATGCCGATGCCATGGTGTTGTTTTCGGTAGGGAATGCACCAAATGGCCCTTCGAAATAGGGAATATCAACATGGTAAGGTGCTTGTAAATGGGTGTGGTCGGTAATTAAACAGTTGGGCTGCAAATCGCGTATGAGTTGGCGGATTTCGTTGTACGGAACTTGACGATGTCCAATGCGCCAAAACCAACCATCGATCACAAAATAATCGATCTTTCCATAATTCGAGAGTAATTCGGTAATCTGACCTTTTATAAAATCCATTTTATCGGCGGTGATGCTGTCTTTATCAACGCTGTTGGAGCTATCCCATATCGAATAATAGAGGCCAACTTTCAAGTCGTTCTTGCGGAAAGCATCCACATATTGTCGAACAATATCCTTTTTATACGGAGTTGAGGCCACATCGTAATCAGTATACTTGCTGTCCCACAAACAAAAACCTTCGTGGTGTTTGGTGGTGAGCAAACCGAATTTCATGCCAGCACTTTTTGCCGCTACAGCCCATTGGTTGCAATCGAGCTTTTGCGGGATCAAATCCACTGATGTCGTGATTGGCTTCGCCCCATTTTGCCCCATAACTCATAATATTGTAGCAAATAAACATGCCAAAACGCATATCAACAAAATCCTGATACAACTGCTGGTAGTGCGGCGTTTGAACTTGTTGTTTAGACAGACAAGTGGTTGTCAGCATAACAATTGACAGGACAGAAATAAGAATTTTTTTCATGCGAAGTTGTATAATACTTATCTGGTAATTAATTGAAATTCAAACATTTTTTTAATGAGCTATTTTACGCCGGATGCCAAGAATAAGCCTTTGCCATTGACCACACCGCAACACACATCGTTGATTTTAGTAGCAGAAATATCTATTTGGGTTGATCCCAATAAATCGTACAACCAAATTTTTCCATGTCGATCGGCAACTGCAATGATGTCTCCGTTCATTGCATTGTCCAAAGCGGTAAAATTTTTTCCGCCAAGGTTTTCCCATTGTGTGCCTTCAAACCGTTCGAGTTGGCCATTGTTCACAATCGCTACACTTTCGATCCACCCACCACCACATGCAATATCGTCGGCTTTTTTATCCATCGATTTCCAGATACGGTCGTAATAGTTGTGTACGATATTGTTCTGGTCGGTCACCCACACAGTGCCGGTTTGTCCCAAGTCGCAACGCTTGGCCTTTATGCCCGGCAATAAAATCCATGCTTTTCCATCGCTGGTTTTGCTGATGATCTGACTTTCGGGCTTTGGAAGATTCACCCATTCCAGATTGTAATTGGTATGGATCAGCACATCGCCATTGGTTGCCACACACACTACTCCGGCAGCACTTGCACCCACATCAACAGCTTTCATGCCTAGAGAAATCTCTTTTCCGTCGTTTAGCTCCACCAGCGAACTGTCGGTTTTTATTGCCCATACATTATTATTATTGTCGCAGGTAACTCTCAGATATTGATTACTTAATCCGGTGAACGACTGTTCGCTCCACCATTTTTTCAATTCACTATTTCTATCGAATAATGCCTGAATCGGTTTGTTATCATAGTTTCCAAGGCTTTTTCCCTCAATTTTGAAAACCATTTGGGGATTTCTATTTCCAATCCGTTTTCGTTGGATTTCCAGTTCAATTTTGCTTCAGATCCCAAAATCGAAACAGTGTTTATGTCCAGCGATGTTCCGTTTTTAGGTGCCAAATAAGGGACTAATATTTTATTGTCTGATGGCTTATTGAAAAGGCTAATATACAAGGTCTTGTCGCCCTTTTTAACGATTCTTAAATTATCGATACCGCTTGTTGCCCATGGCTCAGTATCGTAAATAGACTCTCCGTTTACCTTCATCCATGTACCAATTTCTTTCAATAGAGTGTAGGCTGCCGGATCCAAGGTTCCATCTTCCATCGGGCTTACGTTCAGTAACATATTCCCGTTTTTCGAAACTATATCGATCAATTCCTGAATGATTTCGGTTGCAGGTCGATAACCATGTCCTTTTACATAAGTCCAGTCGCCAATGGAAGTATCCGTTTGCCAGG
>QKHT01000179.1 GCA_003249935.1 Bacteroidota bacterium | reverse complement strand
TTTAACAATCACTACCGAATTGGTTTTTGCATGAACCGCATTCAGGATAGCTTTCTCAAGATTATCAATTTCGTAGGGGTCTACGGTTACAATATCTTTAACGCCAATCGCCTCGCATACCCTGGCAATATCCAACCGGTTTTCGGCTTTGTAATTAAAACCAAATTCACTTGATGCAATATGTTGTCCTCCGGTCATTGCCAGACAGCTATTGTCCACAATAATCACGGTTGATTGGCTGTTGTTGAATATCAGGTTTGTAAGTCCGGCAAGTCCCGTCGCCCAAAATCCGCCGTCGCCAATCATGGCCACAAAATTCTCACTGTAATCTTTGGCAATGTTGTATCCGTGAGCCAATGCAATACTCGACCCCATACATTTTTGCAGATCATAAGCCTCCATGTGCGGAAAACAACCTATGAGACCACAGGTAACATCGGCAGCAGCACGTTATTTTGTGTTTACGTAGTATTTGTGCGATAAAAGTATGTGAACAACCGGCACAAGCGACCGGTAAACGGAACGGCACATCTTTCATGGGTGTTCTCTTAGGTGCCCCCGGCACAAGTCTTTCTTCAATGATGTCGGGGGTGAACCGCATCATATCAGGAAATTTGGGGAATAAATCCTTGCCAATTACTGCAATCCCAAGATCCTTTATGTTTTTTTCTATCACATCGTGACCATCTTCTATTACATAAAGTTTATCGACATGCGCTGCCAGTTCGCGAATTTTCTTTTCGGGAAGTGGCATCACAAGACCAAGTTTTAAAACAGAAGCTTCGGGCAATACTTCTTTTACGTAATAATATGGCGTGCCTGCTGTAATTACACCTATTTTTTTATCTTTCAGTTCCAGCCTGTTATCATCGAAGTCGTTGCAATCGTTGGTCAGACGGCGCATATTTGCGGGAAAATCATTAAAGCATTTAGTAAGTTTCGGATGATCCGAACCTTTGGCCTTCATCATCATCGTGGTCATAATAACCTTACTAAAGCTGATGGGGTAAATATCCCTGAATTTTGCCTGATACTCGTAACGGTCATCAATCACTACCTTACTGGTGGTTTTACAAGTGACCGATGTGGTTTTGAGGATAACCGGTGTGCTGTATTCTTCGCTGATTTCGAACGCACGAACCATCAAATCTTTGGCTTCCTGACTGTCGGCGGGTTCCAAAACCGGAATATTGAACATATTTCCGTAATGGCGGCAATCGTTATAATCGTCACCGGCGATACGACCCACATCGTCCGAAACCACCAAGACCAAACCACCGTTGATTTGGCTTCCGGCAGCACCGCCAAGTGCATCGGCTGCCACATGTAAACCAACGGTTTTCATTAATGCGAAACTACGGTAACCGGCAAATGAAGCACCAATAGCCACTTCCACCGCCACCTTTTCATTGGTCGACCATTCACAGTAAATCTCAGGGTATTTTAAATGGGTATAATCCATCACCTCAGTAGAAGGAGTCCCGGGAAACCCGGCAGCTACTTTTACACCCGCTTCAAAAGCACCTCTGGCAACCGCTTCATTGCCATTCATCATTTGCATTACAACACGCTCTTTAACCATCTCCATATTTCAAAAGCAACACCCTTCAGATTCAGGATATACTATAGAATTATTATAAAATAGCGACAAAAATAATTAAATAATAGAATTTTGGAAAGTTTTTGTAACAAATTGCAAATTAAAGGATGTTTTTTGTCATGAATTCTCCATTAGCACCCAAGACTTAGAAAAAAGGTTTTTTTTGGGTGGTATTGAACCATCCGTTTTCTGCAATGGTGTATTAAAAAGCAGTTGTTATCTTAAAGAAGAAAACTTTTGAATTGAACAACAAAAAAATCCGGGCTTCAAACCCGGATTTCTGGAAACATTTTACTTCTGCATAAAAATCAATCCCGTTCCTGCAAAGAATCTCTTCTGCTACGTATTTCTTATTGCCCAACAAAATCTTATAACAGAAGAAAATATCATTAAATGTCTGTTATTCTGCGTTTTATTTCTTCCAAACTACTTTTGACAAAAATCGGTTAAAGTATATTCCGAACTTTTATGTTTGATAGAATTCAATATAAAATACCCGTGCACTTACTCTTTATCGGCATTTCCGGGTATTGCACTCTTGAAAAATTTATTTCGCATTTCGTGATACTCTTTGTAGCCCGGCATATTACAAGGAACATTTTGCTTGTTCCATTCGTCCCAATCGGAGCGAAGATTTTCAGAACGTTGTGCTTGTTCTTTTATGATATTCTTGGATTCTGAAATGTCATTTGGCAACGAGAACAGTTGTAAACCATCTGAATTACGATTTTGTATCAGCTTGGTTAAATCGGAGGCGAGTATGGCCCACTGATTACCATTGCCACCTCTCCAAAAAATAGCCTGATGCGGCGCTTCCTTCTTTTCACCTGTAAGGTATGGAGTTAGATTTACGCCTTCCATTTTTGAACCTTTCGTTGGGTCAGCCTCTGCCATTTCAACAATTGTACGTGAAATGTCGAGCGAGTTTACCGGGTATTTATACACCGATCCTTTTTTGATTTTTTCAGGCCAGCTTACAATAAAAGGAACATGTACACCACCATCGTAAAAATCGCCTTTCCTGCCTCTGAAAGGTGTATTCAGCGAACCATTGTCAAGCGGACCTCCATTGTCGCTCATAAAAAAGATAAAGGTATTTTCATACAACCCGTTACTTTTTAATGCAGCAATTACTTCCCCTATTCCTCTGTCCATTACATCAACCATCGCAGCGTAAACTCTGCGCTTGGGATCGGAAATTTGACTGTAACGGTCAATATCTTCTTCCGGAGCTTGCAAGGGTTGGTGTGGGGCATTGTATGCCACGTACAGGAAAAAAGGATTTGCTTTGTTGTCGCTCACAAATTGTGCGGCATCCCGACTTAGTGCGGTAGTAATATAACCATCGAACGTTGCCGGTTTGTTGTTGCGTTGAAGTGGTTGCAGGTATGCTTCATCTACCTTTTTGGTGACATCAATTTTGAAATAGTCGTGTCCTCCACCCAAAAATCCGTAGAAATAGTCGAAACCACGATTTAAGGGATTGAACATTTCTGCCGCCCCCAGATGCCACTTTCCAATGGCTCCGGTTTTATATCCTACTTCCTGCAATCGTTTTGGGAACAGGGTTATTTCGGTACTTATTCCCATATAAGGATTATTGGTGTCGTAGGCCGGATTGGTTTCGAATCCAAAGCGATACGGGTATTGTCCGGACAATAGTGCAGCACGACTTGGTGCACAAAAGCCGTGATTGGAATACCCACT
>QKHT01000210.1 GCA_003249935.1 Bacteroidota bacterium | reverse complement strand
ACGAACCTACTGTTTCGGTGCGCGACGGGATGATTGAGATATCGGGTCCCACGGTTCGACCAAAATTTGTAATAGATAGCGAGGCCGGTTGGTTGGCGTACCTTACAAGGCAAAATGTATTGTTCGTTCAAAAGTTCGTTTATAAAAAAAATAAACAATATGGCGAAATGACCGGGGCGGCAGTTTCGGTGTGGTATAACGGAACCACCATGACCGAGCTTGAACCGATGGGGACCTGGGACTGGATTGAGCCGGGCCGGTCATCGGCTTTTGAGGTAAAGTGGTATTTACAGGAGATGAAATTTCCGGACAATGGCAAAGCAGACTTGCCGGCAGTGACCAACTTGGTTAAGGCTTGTAAGTAGCAAATAGTAAGCAATGACACAATGAGCCATTGGTTTTTGAACGAAATACTTGCCAATATGATAAATAATTGTGGCGGCCATGTCAAAAATCAGGTGTTTTGGATGTGAGCCGCCATACTTTTGCGCAAAATTTCGGAAGGAACCATAATTGTACTATTTTTAGGTTTTGTTCGGGGATGAATACCATATTATTATGAAGTCGAAAATTATTACGCAGATCCAGAATTACGCCATTATTACGTTTGGTATATTTTTGTTTTCCATAGGTTGGACCGCTTTTTTGCTGCCATCGCAAATAACAGGTGGTGGCGTTACCGGTATCGGTGCTGTGGTTTATTTTATTACAGGCTTTCCGATGGCGGCTACATACTTTTTGGTGAATGTGGTTTTGCTTGGTTTTGCTGCAAAAATTCTTGGCATAAAATACGCGCTGAAATCGGTTTTTGGCATGGTTATGACTTCGGTGTTTTTAGGTTTGTTATCGGCTTATATTAAAGAACCCGTAGTAAAAGAGCCGTTTATGGCCTGTGTGGTGGGAGGTATTTTGGCCGGTGCAGGTATTGGGCTGGTTTTTAACGGCGGTGGGAGTACAGGAGGCACCGACATTATTGCATCGGTGGTGAATAAATACAAGCAAACCAGTCCGGGTAAGGTGATACTTTTTTGCGACGTGATTATTATTGGTTCAACCTATTTTGTTTTTGGCAGCATCGAAAAAATTGTATATGGTTTATCGGCCATGGTGGTGGCCAGTTATAGTATCGATTTAGTATTAAGTGGGTTGAAGCAATCAGTACAGTTTTTTATCGTATCCAAAGAGTATGAAACAATTTCGGCGCGTATTATTACCGAAATTCACCGCGGCGTAACGGTTTTCGATGGCACAGGCATGTTCACCCATCAGCCGGTAAAGGTAATGATGGTGGTGGCAAAACGAAATCAAACGGTAGAAATATTCCGGCTTATTAAGAGTATTGATCCCAAGGCATTTATGTCGGTTGGTTCGGTTATGGGTGTATTTGGCGAGGGATTCGATAATATAAAATCATAATATTCCGAAAATTAGCGATTTATCTCTTCCTGTTTTTTTTATGGGTGGTACATAATGATTACTTTTGCCGCCATGATTTTTTCGACAGAACTTCTTGTAATTGCCATCGGATTGGCCATGGATAGCTTTACTGTATCGGTGGCTTCGGGGTATATTTTAAAACGGTTCAGATGGCATGAAGCCGGTCGCATTGCAATGTTTATGGGCTTTTTTCAGGGATTTATGATTCTTGCCGGGATGTTATTAGGCCGTGGTTTTGAAAAATTAATTGAGACCTGGGACCATTGGCTGGCGTTTGGCATGCTTTGCTTTTTGGGTGTTAGAATGTTTATCGAAGGGTTTAAGCATGAGAGCGAACGGCGGTTTTGTCCGTTGCAAACCCGAACTTTGATTACGCTGGCTTTTGCCACAAGCATTGATGCCCTGGCTGTTGGTATTAGTTTTGGTGTGCTTAAATATAGTTTTGGAACGCCGTCGGTTGTTGTCGGTGTGGTTACTTTTTTGTTTAGTCTGATGGGTGTTTTTATTGGCGAACGTTTTTCTTCTGCCCGTAGGTTTCGTTTGGAATATCTTGGCGGACTTATTCTGATTATTATTGGCATAAAAATTCTCAACGATCATATTCACTTTATTGTTTAAGGCAACAGATGGTTACAAGCAATATAAAAAACGATAAAATAGCGATTACCGAAGGATGGGTTTCGGTGGTATTGAATACCCTGTTGTTTGCTTTAAAATACTGGGCCGGAATGGTGTCGATGTCGGCAGCACTTATTGCCGATGCTTGGCATACCCTATCGGACAGTATCAGTTCTGTAGTGGTAATATATGGCGTAAAAGCGGCGCGTGTACCGGCCGACGAGGAGCATCCTTTTGGTCACGGACGTGCCGAATTACTTACTTCTTTGTTTATCGGATTTTTTCTGGCTTTTATAGGCTACGAATTTATGTCCGAAGGAATTAGTCGGTTCATCCATAAAAAAGAGGCGGTTTTTGGAACATTAGCCATTGTTGCTACTATTATATCCATTGTGTTTAAAGAAGCTCTGGCACAATATGCCTTATGGGGCTATCGTAAAACAAAAATGTTAACCCTTAGAGCCGATGCCTGGCATCACCGCAGTGATGCGTTGTCGTCGGTGGTGGTGTTAGCCGGCATTTTAATGAGCCGGTGGTTTTGGTGGATGGATGGTGCTTTGAGTTGTGCGGTGGCTATGATGATATTGTATGCTGCTTACGAAGTTGTGAAGGATGGTATGTTAAAATTGCTTGGTGAAGTGCCCGAAAAAGAAACCATAGCGCAGTTAAAAAAAATATGCAGCGATGTGTTGTGCGAAAATAACAGCCTGCATCACATTCATATTCACCGCTATGGCAATCATGTTGAACTTACGTTTCATTTGCGGTTACCGGGCGACACCACCCTCGACTATGCACATCTTG
>QKHT01000257.1 GCA_003249935.1 Bacteroidota bacterium | reverse complement strand
ACAAAGGGTCTTATTTTCACAACTTTAGTTATGGTGTAAGCGCATATGTCTCTAAACAGCGTGCCTATCTCGATCTCTATTCACCACTCTCGGTAAGTGGTTCAGCCAAAATAACCACCGATAATGGGGTTGGCGACAGGGTTTTAAGCCTGAACCTGAATGCTACTTTACCGGGGGTTACAATGCATCATCATATTTTGCTGGGGTATTCGGTGGCAACTTCCGATGGATTGTTGCGATCTTTAGGTTATACCGCCTTGCGTGGTCAGAAGTATTTTGAAATGGCCCGATCGGTTTCATCGGTTAGCTTCGACTACCGGTTGCCGTTGGCCTGTACCGATTGGTCGATGGGTCGGCTGATGTACATTAAACGGTTGAGTGGGGGCGTGTTTGCCGAAGGGATGCGCTTTGGCGATTTTTCGGCATTCCCGGCCAATTACAAGCCGCACGGCGTGGATTATGCCCGGTATCTGGTTTTCCGTACCGATTATTCGGTTGGCGGTTCGCTTTATGCCGACATGAATTTCTGGCGGTATGAATATGGTTTTAAATTGGGTATGCATATGGGGTACAACCAACTTTCGAAGGCGATGTTTGTGATTCCGGCCATTTCGCTCGCGTTTTAATAAAAGATTTGCTTTTTTTGTAGTCTCAAATTTGTAATAACATCAAACAATGATAAAGAATTTTATAATTGGTGCATGTATTGCCGGCAGTCAATGCGGGCTATTTGCAAAACAGACGGTGACGCTCGAAGATTTGTTTAAAAACAACACATTTGCTGTGAGCAAAGCCGCCGAGCTAAAGTATACGCCCGATGGTTTGTCGTACACCCGACTCGAAGGCGGCACAGCTATTGTGAAATACAATGTGCAAACCGGAGCTAAAGAGGCTGTATTGTTGGATATTGCAGGTATTTTCGATTCGCCGGTTAAACGGTTCGATTTTTATACCCTGAGCCCCGATGGTCGGACTGTAATGATTGGCACCAATCGTACACAAGTGTATCGCCATTCGTTTAAAGCCGATTACTACCTTGCCGATATGAAAGCCAAAACCGTAGTGCCACTAAGCGATAAGCAACAGATTATGGAACCGGCCTTTACGGCTTCGGGCGACAAGATTGGTTTTGTTTGGAACAACAACATTTATATTCGCGATATGCGCTTTGGTTCCGAAAAGCAAATTACAAAGGATGGCGAGTTTAACAAAATTATTAACGGTTTGCCCGATTGGGTTTACGAAGAGGAGTTTGCATTTAAAAAAGCCTGGGAATGGTCGGCCGATGGCAAGATGATGGCTTTTATCCGTTTCGACGAAAGTGATGTACCCGAATACCGCATGACGATGTTCAGAGGTTCAGCCCCCGATTTAAAGGAGAATGAACTCTATCCCACCGATTATACCTATAAATATCCGGTAGCGGGTGCCAAAAACAGCACGGTAAAAGTGCTGGTATATCATACCGAAAACTACCGCCTCGATACGATGGATATACCTGAAAAGGGCGATTTTTATATTCCGCGCATTCAGTGGACACCTACCACAATGCAATTGTGTATTACGGCGTTGAACCGCTTGCAGAACAGGCTGACGTTGTACTTTGCCAATCCACGGTCGCGGGTGTGTACACGGGTGGTTACCGAAGAAAACGACAAATACATTGCCGAAGATAACCTCGATCGAATGCAGTTTTTGCCCGATGGGGAACGCTTTGTGTTCCTGAGCGAAAAAGAGGGGTTCAACCAAATGTACCTTTATACTTATGTGGGAACCATGATTAAAAAGCTGACACCGGCACCAGTGGATGTGACGGCGTTTTATGGGTACGATGCCGACAAAAAACTATTTTACTACCAGGCAGCGGGTAAGAATGCCATGCAGCGCGAGGTGTATTCTGTGGATGAAAAGGGTAGAACCGTTTGTTTAACCACTAAGGCCGGTACAAATGAGTTCAGCTTCTCTCCCGCTTTTAAATACTATACCCATACTTTCGAAAGTGCCACACAGGTGCCGGTAACGGTTCTTTACGATGCCAAAGGGAAAAAAGTACGCGATGTGGAAACAAATAGTGGTCTTGCTAAAAAAGTTTCGGATTACCATATGGCCCAAAAGGTGTTTGTAACGGTTCCTGCTGCCAATGGCGAAAAGTTGAATGGCTGGATTATGAAACCGATAGATTTCGATAGCACTAAAACCTATCCGATGGTGATGGTGCAGTATAGCGGACCGGGTTCGCAACAGGTGCTTGATAAATGGCAAACCGGCTGGGAACAGGTGCTCGTATCGCAAGGGTTTGTAGTAACATGTGCCGACGGCAGGGGTACCGGTGCACGTGGCGAAGCTTTTAAAAAATGTACCTATATGAAGCTTGGTGCTCTGGAAAGCGACGATCAGATTGCTGTTGCGAAATACTGGGGCGCAAAGCATTGGATTGATGCTAAACGCATGGCAATTTGGGGATGGAGCTATGGTGGTTTTATGACGGCTTTAACGATGTGTAAAAGCGATGTGTTTGCTGCCGGTATTGCTGTGGCACCGGTTACTCATTACAAATTTTACGATTCGGCCTATACCGAACGGTACATGCGCCGGCCACAGGATAATCCCAAAGGTTACGACGAGAATGCCCCACTAATGTTAGCGGCAAATCTCAAAGGGCGACTGTTGCTTTGTCATGGTACGGCCGACGATAACGTGCATTATCAAAGCGTTGGTACAAGCCGGTATTCAATTCGATATGATGACTTATACCAACCGCAGTCACAGTATTCGAGGCGGAAACACCACCATGCATATCTATAACCGGTTTCTTGATTTTTTAAATACAAGGTTGGGGATGTGAGGATGTGGGGATGCGCGTGTTTTTTTGTCCATGGATTTGATTGAGTCGTCAGATTTAAGTCGTCGGTCGTCGGTCGTCAGTCGTCAGTCGTCAGTCGTCAGAGGCTTGCGCGTGTTTTTTTGTCCATGGATTTGAT
>QKHT01000051.1 GCA_003249935.1 Bacteroidota bacterium | reverse complement strand
CAATGTTAAAGTGTACAAAAGTGCGTATCTCCCACTCATTGCCGTTTTTGTAACCAATAGCCGTTGGGTCGGGAACCGTAACACCCGAGGCATCTACCTTTGTGGTGGGGCTATAGCGGGGTGAGTATTGATTAAGCGTACGGTAGGTGGCACGGATTCCGATTCGGGTTTCAGGCACATTAAACCATTTTTGTTTGGATATTCCGGTTGATAAATCGCCCATGACCTGAAGCGGGTAGGTGAGGTTAAAATCGCGGTGATAATCGTAAGGGCCCCAATCGTTTACCTTAACGGTCGAAATCAGTTTTATTTTTTGATAAACCATACGTAAATCGCCGCCATACCGTTTAATCAGGCGCGAATCGCTACCGTTTGATTCGGCAGTTCCGGCAAAAAGATTGGCAATAAGACCAAAATCGTGCGTTACTTTACTTACCATGCGTGTATTCAATTCCCACAAATCGCGTGCTGCAGGTGCGCCGGAAAAAGCAAACCGGGTGCGATTGGCAAGCATACCAATGGATGCATCTTGTGTAGTGGGGTGGTGGCGGTATACAAAGTCGGCACTCATTGCAAAAGGGGCATCTTCCATCTCATCGTTGTCCCATGCCCACATCCAGGTGGCGGGTGTAGGATCGTAAGCAAACAAAAGTTCGCCGGCGGTCGTCTCGCGGTTCGACCTTACCGCAAACGGATCATCCACAATATTGCGTGGTTTTGCAGGGCCTTGCGCATCGCTTGGTACCGGGCCTACAATGGGCTTTTGCCACAAAAAGTTAGGTGCAATCTGAAAATCGCCAAGCGTGTAGGTCAACCCGGTTAAAAAATTATATTGGTTGCCGCTGCCACTGTCCTTTAATCGCCAACCGGTATAAGTTATGGTATAGTCCGAACCGCCCATGGCTACCAATCCCTGTACTGCACTTTGCGCATACCAGTTTACGGCACCCGACGTAAATGTGATTTTTGCTTTTCCACCCCAGGTGTCTTGTGCTTTTATTTTATCCTGATAAATGGTGTAATTGCCGGCGGTTCCATCCACAATCTGGAATACATCGCCAATTCGTCTCGAACCGGCCCAAATTCCACCCAAGTCAAAACCAAACGGGCCGAATTTCTTTTTTATATCCAGTGTGGCTCTGCGGGTTTGTGGCGTAGGTATCGCAAACGAACTCACCGAGGCGGTTCGTTTATCAATATCTTCGTGGTAAATTCCGGTAAGAGTATAGCCTTTCAGGTTGTAGCTGTATTTGGCTAAAATGGCCGGGTTGGCACCCCACCAAAGTTCGGGACCAAATGCCACGGTTAACCCATTGAGCGATTTTTTGCCTGTAAATTCGAAACCAAAAGGGGCTTCGCCATTGTAAATATCCATGTTGGCTCCGTAATGCGTTTCGGGATAAAGTCCAAACAAATCGCCATCGTATCCCCAATGATTGTGTCCGGTACGGTAAAATCCCAACATATTAAACCATTTTTCATCCCAGTTTATACTTCCCTGATACGCTTGTATTCTGTTGTTTGAAATGGTAAGATTGTTTGTAGGGTCGGTGGTTTTTACGTCGCGATATACACCACGGTTTTCGTAAAATAATTCATCAATGGGGTTTTCGGCCACATTTCCCAAAATATTGAAGGTTACATTGGCCTGCACGTTTTGTGTGGGTTTAGCTTCGATGCCAACATAAAAAGATTCCATTCGGTCGAACCCCAATCTGCTTGGGTAGGTCGATTTTGCAGGGTCTGTACTTTTTTCGTTTGGCGTACTTATTCTGCTTCCTCCGGTTGTAAACGTGGTCAGTTCGGTTCTTATGCCACTGATGCGTACTTTTTCGGCGGCCTCGGTAAATAGCATCGCTTTGTCGCTCCTGGCTTTCAATATGTTTTCGGTAATCGCTATTTTCGAAAAATGATTGTTAATTTTTTCGAGATCAACATCGGCGTTGCAGGGGTTCAGTTCGTGTACTTGCTTTAAAGCATAATATGCTGCACGCGGATAGAGTTGATAATGACCTGTTTCGTTTGTTTGTCCTTTGGCACAGATTCCGTACCACTCTTCATTCATGTTGTTTTCGCCGGGAATAAAGTCGTTGGTATAACCACCGTTCGACCACGAAGCGTGTGTGTCGTGTACTTCGAGATTATTCACCTGTCCGTATTTCCACCAACCGTCGCTAAATTGAAAAGTAAATCCGCCAATGCTGTTGTTGCTTTTTCCGATGCCGGCCGCATTCTCATAAATCTCTTTCCAGTTTTGAATTAAATAATAGGCCTGAGATTGTTGATCTTCCTTGCCGGTAATGGTGTTGAACGCGTCGGAACCAAACTCGGTAAACATCATGGGTTTATCGAACGCTTCCTTAACCTTTTGAAAAGCATCGCCAAATGATGCGCCGCGATAACAGTTTACGCCCAAAATATCTATATCCTTACATTCCTCTTTGATAATGTTGAGGAAGAGCAAATCGCCATTACAAATGGCTATAGGACGTGTGGTATCCACGGTCTTCATCTCTAAAACGGCATCGTTGAACAGATTGTACATTGCTTTGGCCCGATGCGTCGACTGGCGATCCTCGATGGGTATGTCTTCGGTTTCGGCTCCGGACCAAAAAAGGCCATAATTGTTTTCATTGCCCAACAGATACATAAGCAGTCCTGGTGTGTTTTTGTATGTTTCGGCCATTTTTCTCACCTCCTTAATGAGTAGGTCGTGGGTGCCTGCATCACCATACTCGGTATTTGGGACCCATGTGCCATTGATTGTTAATCCGTAACGTCCAAAGGAGTGATTGACAACAGTCCAAATGCCATACTTCTCATAAATGTATTTTATCCATTTGGGCTGGATGCCAACGTAGGCTCGTATGGTATTT
>QKHT01000181.1 GCA_003249935.1 Bacteroidota bacterium | reverse complement strand
AAAATGTTTTTTGTTAATTAGTGTACATAAACCTGTTAAGTTTTGTCGAACATCTTAAATCTAACGATCTATTGTTAATTACAACAAATGGAATAAAACACACCGGTGCGAGTTACCCAAAACAAAAAATGGAGCAAAGCGATGTTGTGAGATTATGTTATATCCATAACCATAGGGCATTAAGCAACCCGGGGGTTGTCCGCAGAGATGCCGCTTGTACACATCCCGGCAATTACTTCGTTGCCAAAATCGATTAAAACACACATCAATTTTAATTTTTTGATGAATAAACATTCAATAGTGTAAATAATACGTTTTAGACATATAAAAATCTTAAAAACTACAATTAGAGCGGCGTACCAAATATTTAGCATTGTAACGACAAAAAAAATTAGCTTACTTTGAGGCCGAGAGTTGGGATAAAAATACACAAATTGAGAGAGGTGGTTGAGATTATTTACAAAGGATTGAAGTTCAGAAGAGATAGTACGTTAAACTATCTTGAACTGATAATGGAAGACAAAGATTTTTCGGATTTTTCGAGTTACATTTATTCAACAAGTTTATTGGTAGAGTATGCACTGCATACCATGCCCGATTATATTATTTTAAATAAGTTGGATGCCAATTTTACGCCCTTTAAAGAGCTTTATGGTTTTACACGACAGTATATTATTACGCCACTTAAAAACGAAAATATTAAGAAAGTATTGGTTTTGACCAATGAAAAACCTTATAATGACAAATTTGTGGCCGAAGACGATGAAGAACCCTATCTGTTAGGTTTTGAATGTTTAGAAGATGCAAAAAACTGGATTAAGGCCAATAATAGCTTTTAGATTTTCTGAATCTCAGCAAACATTATTTCCACTTACAGGTCAGACTACATCAGCCAGCCGAAACCGATACAATATACAACCTTAAAGGGTTCAGCCAAAAAATATTACATTTGTACCATGATTGTGTGTATAGCAGAAAAACCAAGTGTAGCGCGCGATATTGCTAATGTATTGGGTGCCCGTAACCGAAAAGATGGGTATATTGAAGGCAACGGCTATTGTGTAACATGGACTTTTGGTCATTTATGCACCCTGAAGGAACCGCACGAATATAATGCGGCATGGAAACAATGGAATTTGGGTTCATTGCCGATTATTCCGCAAAGTTTTGGAATTTCGGTCATTAACAACCCCGGCATACAAAAACAGTTTAACGTGATTGAGTCGCTTTTGGCACAGGCCGACGAAGCCATAAACTGCGGCGATGCCGGCCAGGAGGGCGAACTGATACAACGATGGGTTATGCACAAAGCCGGCTGCAAATGCGCAGTAAAACGACTATGGATTTCGTCGCTAACCGAAGAAGCCATACGCGAAGGGTTCGCCGCGCTAAAACCCCAGGACGATTACAACAATTTGTACTTCGCGGGCATGTCGCGGGCCATTGGCGACTGGCTTTTGGGCATGAACGCCACACGCCTGTACACCCTTAAATTTGGCATGAACCGCCAACTCCTTTCCATTGGCCGGGTGCAAACCCCTACCCTTGCCATGGTTGTGGCACGCCAAAAAGAAATCGACGCTTTTGAACCCAAACCCTACTGGGAAATAAAAACCCTGGCCCGCGAAACACTGTTTTCGTATGCCGATGGCCGGTTCGAAACGGTAGAATCGGCCACAGAGGTAATGAACCACATGGGGCAGCATCCGCTCATTATAAGCGACATACAGTTAAAATCGGGCATCGAGGCACCGCCAAGGCTACTCGACCTTACCACGTTACAGGTAGAGTGCAACCGCAAATTCGGTTTTACGGCCGACCAAAGTTTAAAGCTTATACAAAGTCTCTACGAAAAAAAGATCACCACCTATCCGCGTGTAGACACCACCTATCTGAGCAACGATATTTATCCGAAAATACCCGGCATACTCAAAGGCCTTACCCAATATGCCGAACTCACCGCACCGCTGCTTGGTTCAGCCATAAAAAAAAGCAAAAAAGTGTTCGACGACACCAAAGTCACCGACCACCACGCCATAATACCTACGGGCCAGAAGCCACGCGGCATTTCGGTCGATGAGCAAAAAGTGTTTGATATGGTAGCCCGCCGTTTTATTGCGGCCTTTTATCCCGATTGCAGGTTTAAACACACCACCATAAATGCCAAAGTCGAGCGCTACGACTTTAAGGCTACCGGTAAACTAATTACCGAACAAGGCTGGCGCGTGGTTATTAAGGATGTAGCCGACGACAAAGACGACGCGCAAGTTTTGCCCGAATTTATTGCGGGCGAACAACTTTTGCACGAACCGCGCCTGGAAGAAAAGCAAACGCAACCGCCAAAATACTACACCGAGGCCACCCTGCTACGCGCCATGGAAACGGCTGGGAAACAGGTGGACGACGACGAATTGCGCGATTTAATGAAAGAAAACGGAATTGGTCGGCCATCGACACGGGCCAATATTATTGAAACGTTGTTTAAACGCAACTACCTTATTCGCGATAAAAAACGGATTATAGCCACCGACACCGGCATTGGACTAATAGATACCATACAAAACGACATGCTGAAATCGGCCGAACTGACCGGTTTGTGGGAAAAAAACCTGCGGGCCATTGAAAGAGGGCAGTACGACCGGCAGCAGTTTTTGGCCGAAATGAAACAAATGGTCACCGAAATGGTCACCGATGTAAAAAACAGTAATGCACGGGCTATCCCATTGGCCATACAACCAACGACGGCTAAGCCCGGTGCCGAAGCGGTTCAGCCCGAAAAAGAAAAAAAGGCAAAGGCCGAACCCAAAGCAGCCATTTGTCCGCTGTGCAAAACCGGCGAAGTACTTACCGGGAACACCGCCTACGGCTGTGCGCGGTGGAAAGAAGGCTGCACATTCAGACTACCAATGCGTTTCGAGGGCGTAGATATTACCCCCGACCGTATGAAAAGGCTGGTGGCCGGCAAAAGTGTAGGCCGAATAACATTTAAAGGCGAACGACTTAAAGGCCCCGGCATTGTAAAACTTAATGCAGCCGGTAATATTATGGCTGAACCGGATATGAGTAAACCATCGGTGTGCCCGGTGTGCGGAAAAGGGGAAATAATAGAGGGCAACGCCGCCTTTGGTTGTAGCGCATGGCGCGAGGGATGCAAGTTTAGAATGGCCAAAACCATTGATGGCATTACACTTACGGAAACATTAGTCAAACAGCTTGGACTTTGGCGTACCACGCTGCCCATAACCCAAAACGATGGTTCGACCATTACTCTGGCATTCGATGGGCACGGTTCACTCATAGCTACAAAAAAACCGGGCTCTTTATAGAACCCGGTTGCCCTGAAATAAATTTACTCCAAAACTATTTTTTTGCCGGTGCTGCAGGAGCTGCCTTTGCAGCTGGTTCAGCCTTTTTATCGGCACAACATGCTTTTTTGCAATCTTTTTTACACTCTTTTTTACAGTCTTTACTTTCTTCGGCTTTTTTGCAACATGCTTTAGTTTCGGTTTTTGCAGGTGCTTTGTCCTGTGCTGATACAACCGGAATGGCAACTAACATTGCGAACGCAAAAGCTACGGCTACGACTAAATTCTTTTTCATTGTCTTTTAATTTTTATGTTTAAACTAAATACTAAACGTTATATTGAACTGATACAAATGTAAGAAGTTTGAATTAATAAACTTGTTATAGCAGAGTTAGATGTTGTTAACGTGAAGTTAAAACCACTTGAGAGCCTTATTTTATTTGTATTTTTACAAAGCAATGAAAATAAAAGATAAAAACAAAAAGTGGTTGCCAATATTAACATTTAGTGCGTTAATACTGCTTTTGATTGTGCAGGTAGGATATTTATTCAGGGCTGCCGATCTCGAACATCAAAATTTTAACCATCGGGTTTCTATTGCACTCAAGGAAGCCCGCGACGAAATAACCACACTGGCTACACGTAGTAACGCAATAAACGACTACATAACCGGTGCTTCGTGTCGCAAGCATACCGAGGCGGACATTATCGACGAGGTAGACAGTATTGTTTCGGCCCGCTTGCAAATGAATAATATTGACCTCGAATACACCTTCGAAGTAGTGGACACCTGTCCGCAACGGCGACGGATGCCAATGTTTGGTGCATGTTGCTATGCGCAAAGCATTAATGGTGGCCTTCACTCGGCAGGTATGCATTTAAAGGTAGAATTTCCCGAACGTAAAGAGTTTTTGATGCACCAGATTACCGGGGCATTTTTTCTTTCGCTGCTTTCGATTGGCGTTGTGGCCGTGTCGTTTTTTCTCACTTACCGCATGTTTCGACGCGAAAAAATGCTGCATACCCATACCATCGACTTCATTAATAATATGGTACACGAGTTTCAGACACCGCTGGCAAATATTCGTTTGGCCACCGGACTTATTCTTAAAAAGCAGCAAAACAACGACTGGGAAAAAATTCAGCAATATTCGGGTATTATTGTCGCCGAAAACGAAAAAATGCAGAAACATATCGAAAATATTTTGGATATTTCGTGCAGAACCGGCCAACAAAACATCCCGTCGCCGATAAATATTTGTAAAATACTCGAAACATTGGCTGATGAATTTACACCAAGAGCCACCAATGCCAACGGAACAATTTCACTGATACTAAACGCCAAAAACCATATAATACATGGCGATGCTTCGCAATTTCGGCTTATATTTTCGAATCTTATCGACAATGCCCTCAAATATGCTAACCAAAATCCCGAGATTGAAATTGAAACGCACAACGACAAAAACCATTTGGTTATTGCAATTAAAGACAACGGCATCGGCATTTCGGCCAGCGACAAGGAACATATTTTCGATAAATTTTTCAGGGTTTCCACCGGCGATGTACACAACACCAAAGGGTTTGGTCTGGGCCTGACATACGTCAAAAAGCTAACCGAAAGTTACGGCGGTCGCATTATGGTGGCCTCAGAACCTGGTGTGGGCACCACATTTACACTAATATTTAATAATTATGAGCTCGAAAATCAAGATTCTGCTTGTTGAAGACGATACCAATCTGGGGTTTCTGATTGTGGAGTATCTGGAGTCGAACGGCTTTGATGTAAAACTCTACCGCGATGGCGAATCGGGGCTGCGGGCATACGAAAACGACACGTTTAGCCTCTGCCTGTTTGATGTAATGTTGCCCGGCATCGACGGCTTTAGCATGCTGGCACAGTTGCGGGATGCGAAATGCAAGACACCGGTAATTTTTATTACGGCCCGCTCGATGAAAGCGGACAAAATACGCGGGTTCAACCTTGGTGCCGACGATTACATTACCAAACCATTCGACGAAGATGAGCTGCTTTGTCGTATTAATGCCGTTTTGAACCGTGTTACAGAATCGGTGGCGAAACAGTCCGGCATTTCGGCGGTGTTCGCAATTGGCGCGTACCGGTTCGATGCCGACAATCAGCAATTAACCTTCGAAAACAACACCCGAAGGATTACACAAACAGAGAGCGAAGTTCTGAAACAATTAGCCTTACAATGCAATAAAATTATAAAACGAAACGATTTACTGATACAGGTTTGGGGTAACGACGACTACTTTACCGGTCGCAGCCTCGATGTATTTATCACCAAACTACGCAAATACTTAGCTGCCGATGATTCGGTGTCGATAGAAAGTATTCCGAAAGTCGGGTTTATTTTGCATTGCTAAGATCATGATTGTCAATGAGGGCATTGGCCCCGGAAAGAAACATCACAAACGCCTTATTCTTCGCCGCGCATGGCCCCTTTTTTGGGCATTCCGAGATTAGGAATTACCGGAAAAGGTTTAATCCAATTGAGATACGACTGCCATAGCCGGTTGCCTGCGGCTTGGTTTTCGGGATATAAATCGTTCGATTCGGCAATATCTTTGCCAATGTTGTATATTTCGATCGAACCATTGCCGTTGCGTACCATCTTATCGTTATAGGTTCTGATGGCCGTTTTTGGCGAATTCCGGAACGTCCAGCGCCAAAAGAGCGTATCATGAGGTGCACTTTGGTTCAATCCGGTAAGAAATGGCACTAAATTCACTCCGGCAGGCTTGGTTCCCGGAAGTGTTCCTGCCTTTGCCACAGCCAGCGAAGTAGCCAGAATATCGAGCGAACTCACCGGTTTGTGGTATTGAACGCCGGCAGGCAGTACAGCCGGCCATTTTACCATAAAAGGCACCCGAATACCACCTTCGTAGGTGTCGCCTTTTTTACCACGTAAAGGCGTATTTATTGAACCATCCTGCACCGGAATACCGCCATTATCGCTTAAAAACCATACGATGGTATTGTGCTCGATACCTGCTTTTTTAATCGATTTCTCAATAAGTCCCACGCAATCGTCCAGTTCGGCCATCATGGCAACACATGCCTTGCGGATTTTGTCGCCTTTGGCCTGCTCAAATACAGCATCGTATTTGGCGGCGTAAATCTGCGGTACATGGGGCGACATAGGTGCTATGTACACAAAAAAAGGTGACTTCTTTTTGGCATTGACTTCAATAAATTCTGCAGCTTTAACAAAATAGGTATAGTTGCGGTATCTGTCGCCGGACACAGCACCTCCTTCGAAAACAGTTTTACCGGCTTTATCGTCGCGGGCAAAGTCGGGTGCCAGGTAGGCCACATTAAAGCCATGTTTGGTGGGATGATGCTGTGGTTTATAATCCCCAAGATGCCACTTACCAAAATGCCCCGAATAATATCCTGCCGGAGCCAGATATTCAGGAATCAACCGTGCGCCGGCATCCAGTGCCGCTTCACTTTCCATGTTTGTTTCTTGTCCGAATTGCTGTTGATACATACCTGTGAGCAATCCCGCACGCGAAGGCGAACATTGCGGTGCAGTAACGTAGCCATCGGTAAACCGAATACCGGCGGCCGCCAATTTGTCGATGTTGGGTGTAATAATTTCGGTACTGCCCTGGCAGCTAAGATCGGCATATCCTAAATCGTCGGCCAGTATAACAATAATATTGGGTTGAACCGCCTTTTTGCCATATACGATGGTTGAGGCGATTGTAAGTGCAAAGATGAATGGCGTTTTCATACTGTATTTTATTTCTGCCCCAAAGATACCGCACCACCTTGGTTGCTCAATCATAGTTTTGTACGAAAAATTGGTGCATTATGAGCAAACGATTCTACTTTTTGATACTATCGGGCCATTACGCTTACAGATATAAGCTTATTGAGTCTGTAGTTCATGATTTACTACAACTTTTTCTTGAGAGGGAATGCGTGGCATTGGCAAACCCAAACAACTTAAATACGATTTAACGGGTTATTGGTCTCGAAGCGTAGAGCAGAAACACGGGTTTATATCTTAAATCGAAAATAATGAGATTCGGATTTTTGCTTGCCGGTTCCGCTATGACTATCCAATGGTTGTTGATTCGTGCTTTAACAGTTTGCTTTTGGCAAACTACCTAAAAAAGCACCCCAACGCCGTGAGATGCTTTTTTACGAATCTAATCACTATATAAAACTAACCATTAATCCTTTTCGTCTTCTTTGTCATTTTTCTTTTTACCTTTTTTACCATCTTCTTTTTTCTTCCCTTCTTTTTCTTTAACCATAACTTCTTTAATTACAATATCGTTGCCATTGGTGGCTGTAATTTCGATGGTGGTATTGCTTTTTTCGAGTTGCAATTCGAACCCCTTGAAATCGGGCGAATCGAGTTTTACCACCTCTTCAATATCCCAACCTTTAAATTTAAGCATTACTGCCTTGAACAATTCGGCCGGGAGTTCGCTCTTTTTAAGTTCGGTTTCTGTTTCAAGCCATTTACCGGCAGCATCGTAACTGGCCGACATTTCTGCGCCATTCGATTTAAATTCTGCTTCCCATTCCTGGCCTTCCTGTTCCCATTTTACTTCGGTTGCCGCAGCAAATTTTTTAGCAAAAGCATCGGCTACCGGTTTTGGGGCTGTTTGTGCACAAGCATACAAACTTGTGAGTGCAGCGGTTGCAAATAAAAAAATCTTCTTCATCTTTTGTGTTTTTATTGAATTAACTATACCAAAAATAACCGATCAATCTCAAGAGATTTTAAAGTTTAATCATTTCAATAAATATATTTCAACAGATTGATATTAAATATTATACACCACAACACGAGCTGGGTTCAATATAAAAAAACGATTGTTAAACGGAGAAATTCAATGTAAAATGATGCATATTTTCGTTGAACCGGTAAGTGACGGTAATATGGTTTGCTTCGGCTATTTTATTAACAATAGCCAGACCAAGTCCAACCGATTGCGACGATGCCGATGCCTTATGAAACCTATTGAAAATGGATTCGGAATTGGCAATTGGTTCGCTACCGGTATTCGAAAAAGTGATGGTTGAACCAACCGAAACTATATTTATTTTGCCACCTTGGGGCGTATGGTTTATAGCATTTGAGAAAAGATTTGAAACAGCAGTTTCGGCCAGAAATGGATTAATACGCGCCCAAATTTCGTCAGATTCGATCCAATGAAGTTCAAAATTCTTCAGTTCCACAATCTCATACCAATCGGAAATACGATCCCGGATTATTGCATTTATGGATATACTTTCGTTAGCCACGAACTGATTATTTTCGACCTTGGTTAACAACAATAAATCCTTATTTAAACGGGTGAGCCGGTTTACAGTCTGGTATATGCCCTGAAGTTTTTCGATTTGAACCATGTTCAGCGAATTACCATCAATGAGCGATTCGAGTTTTGACCGAATGATGGCTAATGGTGTTTGTAACTCGTGCGAAGCATCTTCCGAAAACTGCTTCAGGTTTTGGTAATCGGTAATTACCTTTCGGGTAAGTGCATCGAGTACATGGTTTAGTTCGTCGAATTCTGTAATATTGGTGGTTTTTAAAGCCACCGGTTCCAAATTTTGCAACGAAAATCGCTTCATTACGCTCAAATTGTGGTAAAAATCCTTCCAAACCGATGCCGAGATACGACGGTTCACAAAAAACAGTACGGCAATCATAATGAGTATGGCAATAAGCACCACGGTAATTATCGATTCGTTGTAATCTTCGGTTTCGAGCTCCGAAATACGGACAATAACACGGTATGTAACACCATTTATGGTAGTGATGCCTGTGAGTTGTTTAAAACGTTCGGGCTTTTTGTCTAAAGCCTCTTTTACCACCGATTTGGTATAAAATATTGTTTCGGGTTGAACCGCAATAGTGTCTATTTCGAAAAATGGAAGCAGGGAATGAACATCCCGGCCGGCTTCGATTTGGTTGAGAATGCGTTTGTACGAATGTTTGAGCTGATCCTGAATCTGATCTTCGGTAACATAACTGAGCACGAGCGTTAGCACGGTGCCCATTAAAAACATAACCGATAGCGATGTAATCAAAAACATCGCATTCATTTTTTTCAACAGTTTCATTCGTCGCAATATTTATAACCCATGCCGTAAATCGTTTTGAGATAGTCGGTTCCACCGGCTTTATCTATTTTTTTACGCAGATTGTTGATGTGTGTATAAATAAAATCGAAATTATCGGACATATCGAAATTATCGCCCCAAAGATGCTCTGCAATAGATTCTTTGGTCACAAGCCGGTTTTTATTGCCAATAAAAAAGAACAACAACTCGTACTCTTTTTTTGTAAGTGTGAGCGTGTTATCGTTTACTTTTACTGAACCGGTATCGGGAAATATTGTTATTTCGTTGTGCTTTATACAGTTTTGACCTTCGAATTTACGTCGTCGGATCACCGCTTTAATGCGCGAATTGAGTTCGGCCAGATGAAAAGGTTTTGTAAGATAGTCGTCGGCACCAAGGTCGAGGCCATGCAATTTATCGTCGAGCGAGTTTTTGGCCGAAATAATAATGATGCCACTTAGACTTTGTTGCAGTTTCAGGGTTTCTATTAATTGCAACCCACTTCCACCAGGCAGGGTAATATCCACAACTACAACATCGTATTTGTAAATTTGTAGTTTCTCTACGGCCTGCATGTAAGTAGAGGCTGTTTCACAAACAAAACTCTCCTGCTGAAGAAACGCCACTATTTCCTTCAGTAATTCCAATTCATCTTCTACAATCAACACCTTCATAACACAATGTTCACAAAGCTTTTTAAAGATTTTCTAAAGATAAAAAAATGGTGGTTAGAACCGAAATCCGGTCTCACAGGCGTGACCCATCAAACAAATAACCTCAAACCATCCATTAAACAAGATAATCCATTATATTTGCCTTCACATCGCCGTATCTGATGACATTTGAACTAATAAAAAGCAATCTTCTCGTTACATACAGAGATAACGTAAACGCTTCGGTTTTATCCAAAACGAACCGAACTGTGGCTGCGGGTTCAACCCAAAATACCAAAGCAAACAATGCCAGCGAAAGTTTTGACGAATTTCTCAAGCTAAAATTTAAAGCCCTACGCGCCAAACCCGATTACAACAAACGGAATGACGAACTATTTGAAGCATATGAGTACATTTCGGAAAACGAGCTGAATATCAGAAATGTGCAAAAAGTGCATGCGATATTATGCGTTAATTTGTTACCCAAGCACCATTTGGGACTGATACGCAACAACACCATGGCCGTACTTACCGACGCTGGTGAAGTGGAGTATATTGCCACGGAGCCCGATTTGGTAAAACGCGAACTGCGTAAGCTTTTTAACGATATAGAACGGTTATTGAATGCCGATTTGGATGACATTGAGGTGTTTTACTATGCCGCATACTTACATCTGGTGTTTCTGAAAATACATCCTTTTCAGGACGGGAACGGCCGTACCGCCCGATTGTTCGAAAAGTGGTTTTTGCTGCAAAAACTTGGCGAAGTGGCGTTATCCATTCCGCTGGAAGTGCACTACGCCCACAATGCACTAAAATATTACGCCAATATTCGCGAAATCGGTTCAACCTATAACACCTTAGATTATACCCAAAGTATGAAATTTTTAATGATGACCATTAACGGACTTGCAAAGGCATAATTCCGGCAGATAGCAGATTACATATAGGTTTTTACTAAATTAAACGATTTGATAAAAATGCGGATATAAAAAAGCGAGCAGCCGACATTTGAAAATGCGCATGAAAATGGATTACGCCTTTGGATTCGGAATTGGACCGGCAAGCATGGATTAAATGTCGCTTATCGCAATGATGGAAAAACACAACGAAATGCTTATCAGAACAGGACGAAAGGGGATTATGATGCATTTGTAAATTTCACAAGAACCGAGGTTAT
>QKHT01000185.1 GCA_003249935.1 Bacteroidota bacterium | reverse complement strand
TGTTTTCGATAACGAAGGTGAACCTACAACTTATAAGTATGCCAAAAATGTGTATGGCATGCAAATGGCACGTGCCACATTCGAAGGTACATCTAAGCTGATGGGCGATATAAGACCTTTTGTACTCACGCGTTCGGGCTATGCTGGGTTACAGCGTTATTCGGCAATTTGGACCGGCGATAATCAGAGTACCGGGGATCATATGTTGCTGGGTATTCGCATGGTAAACAGCCTGGGCCTTTCGGGGGTCCCGTTTGCTGGTTACGATGTAGGTGGTTTTATGGGCAGTGCTTCGCCCGAATTGTACACACGCTGGATGACGATTGGCGCATTTAGCCCAATGTTTCGGGCCCATACTGCTCACGGAAACCGTAGAAGCGAACCATGGAATTTTGGTGAGCATAGTGAAGATATTGTACGCCGTTATATTCAGTTCAGGTATAAACTCATGCCTTATATCTATTCTGCTTTTTATCGGGCATCGCAAACCGGTTTGCCCGTAAATCGCAGTCTTGTATTGGATTATAGTTATGAGCAACTGATTTTTGATCATAAATACGATAACGAATACATGTTTGGTGATGCCATTTTGGTTGCACCGGTTAAGGGAGATGAGAATGTGGCTAAGGTATTTCTTCCCAAAGGCGATTGGTACAGTATTTTCGATGACGAAAAGCTCCCGGGTAATCAGGTAGTGTTGCGTGAAGCCCCTCTGACCAATTTGCCTGTTTTTGTAAAAGCCGGGGCCATTATTCCGATGCAATCGCCAAAACAAAGTCTGAAAGAAGCCGGCGATGGTGTGCTTTACCTTCATGTGTATAATGGTGAAACCGGCAGTACTTTTGATCTGTATGAGGATGATGGTTCAACCAAAAAATATACCGAAGGTGAGTTTGCTTTACGCCATATTCGTTTTGATGGTGCTAAAAAGCAAATTGTAATTGAACCAAAGCAAGGAACTTATGCCTCTCCATTTAACAAAGTTAAGCTAATACTTCACGGTTTTTCCGGTGCAGAAAGTCTGACGGTTGAGAACAAAAGATACGCGCTCGAAAATGAATCGCTTAACCATTTCGAGTCTGCGTTCCGGTATCATCAATTCGGACCCGAACAGGTTTGTAGCGTGCTTACAAGTGTATTTAATCTGCACGATGGCGAAACAGTGGTGGATATTGTAAAATAGAATGCTAACTATATAATTTATAACGAAATGACTAAAACAATTTTGGCGGTACTGTTTGCCTTATTAGTGCTTGGTGCTTGCGCACCTACACCGAAAAGTACCGATCTGTTGCCGGGAAGGGTAGAATGGGCCGCGAATCCCGTGATTTACGAAGTGAACATCAGGCAGTTTTCGAACGAAGGGACGATTACTGCTGTAACAAATCAATTGCCTCGGCTCAAAAGTCTTGGTGTTGATATTTTGTGGGTGATGCCGGTTCAGCCTATCTCTTTGAAGAACCGAAAAGGTACGCTGGGAAGCTATTATGCTGTGGCCGACTACACTGCGGTGAATCCGGAGTTTGGGTCGATGGCCGATTTTAAATCTTTTGTGGATAAAGCGCATGAATTGGGTATGAAGGTTATTCTCGATTGGGTGGCTAACCATACCGGTTGGGATAATAAGTGGATTACAGCACATCCCGATTGGTATACGCATGATTCAACGGGCGTTATTGTGCCTCCGGTTGCCGATTGGACTGATGTGGCCGACCTTAATTATGATAGCAAACCTATGCGTGCTGTTATGGTCGATGCCATGAAATTTTGGCTGACTGATGCCGGAATCGATGGTTTCAGATGCGATGTGGCCGGCATGGTGCCTTTGGATTTTTGGAATGATGCACGGGCTGAGCTTTCAAAGGTAAAACCTTTGTTTATGCTGGCCGAAGCATCAGAGCCCGATTTAATGGTACATGCATTCGATGCGGCCTATGGTTGGGAATTTCATCATTTAATGAATGCCGTGGCGAGAGGTGAAAAAACTGCCGATGCAATGGTTAAATACTTCGAAAAAAATGATACGGTTTATGCCGCAGATGACATTCTGATGAATTTTGTAACGAACCACGACGAAAATTCGTGGAATGGTAGCGAATACGAGCGGATGGGCGATGGCGTTAATTGCATGGTAGCCCTTTCGTATATCGTTAATGGTATGCCGTTGATTTATACGGGGCAGGAAGCCGGATTAAAACATCGGTTGCGTTTTTTTGATAAGGATACCATTAACTGGAGCGACACAACCCTTTATGCTTATTACCGGAAACTTAGCGAACAAAAACACCGATTGCCGGCATTGGCAACCGGTATGCGTGCGGCCGGGATGAAGGCGTCTGTTGTCGATGGCAAGAATATACTCAAAATTGTTCGTACGGCCGATAAATCGCAACTGAATGCCGTTTTCAATTTTATGCAAGCCTCTGTGGATCTCGATGCTTCGGTGTTGGGCGTTGGCAATGGTACTGTGGATTTGCTTTCGGGAAGACCAATTGTTGTTAAGGAGAATACGATTACGTTATCTCCATTTGAAGTAATTGTCTGGGAATAAGAAAAGTAAATTCCTTTAAAGGGCGGAATCTGTTGCAGATTTCGCCCTTTTTTGTACCTGCATATTACGGAATTTGTATGGAGGCTGGCTTTTTATTTGTAGTCTTTATGTCATATGTTGAGTCTTTCTGTAATGTTAATTAATTGAGTTGCATTGACGGTCTTATGTTCTATCTTCGATGGTTGTTATTTCTGTCTTCGAATACGAAGAGTACTGGTTTGATGGATCCTTTGTGTTTATTGTAAATATCAATAATACAGTAATATACGTGTTTTGGCATGATTTGTGATACCTTATAATTGTTATTGGTTAAGACCAAATATTTAGTTTGGTTTTACGATTTCAATGAAAATTATATGTAAAATAAAAGTTAATTTATTTGGTGTTTTAAATACAATGAATTAACTTTATGGTAACAAATAGAAATAATAAAAATAAAGATATGAATACAATGACTTTAATAACCGGGTTCGCGATTGTTAATATGGTTTTGCTTGCAGAATTGGTATACAACAAAAAACCCGGGTTAGCAAGGGTTTTACGCAGAGTTCGTCGCAAAAGATAGATGTGTTTTTTTTAAGTTTGTGATAAATCCGGTACATTTTTGTCCAACTTGTTGTTGTGGTGAAGGTGGAACCGGATTTTTTGTTACATTTGCCGCAAACACATTTTAAAAATATGATGAGAACAAAGTTTTTGTTAGTTGCGCTTATAATTGCTGCCGCACCGGCTTTTTCGCAGGGCAATATTAAAATCGGACACGTAAATTCGCAGGAAATTATTCAGAGTATGCCCGAGTTCGAGGCAGCGATGACCAAACTCGAGTCTATTCAAACGAATAACAACGAGGTCGCTAAAAAAATGCAAGCCGAATTTCAAAAAAAATATGACGCTTATGTAGCCATCGCTAAGTCGTTAACCCCTGCCGAACGTCAGACGCGTGAGGGTGAATTGGGTGAAATGGATCAGAAGTTTAGGGCTTATGTAAATGATTTACAGCAAAAAATGAACGAAGAGCAAAACAAGGCTACCGCTCCAATTGTAGAAAAGGCAAGAGTAGCAGTAGAGGCTGTAGGCAAAGAAAACGGTTTTACTTATATTTTCGATTTGTCGAAGGGGCAGGTTTTATTTCATGGTTCTTCTGCTATTGATGTGTCGGAATTGGTTAAAATGAAACTGGCATCCATGCCATCGGTTGCTCCGAAAACTGCTCCGGCTGTTGTAAAACCTGCCGCGCCTGCCACAAAATCAGCGGCACCGGCAAAGCCTGCAACAAAAGCAACACCGGCAAAAAAATGATATTAACGTCTCATCCCGGGCCAATTGGTGTGTTCGATTCGGGGTATGGCGGATTGACAATACTCAACGAGTTCAGGCAACGAATGCCTGAACTCGATTTTGTTTATATGGGCGATAATGCCCGCGCACCCTACGGGCCACGTTCGTACGAAGTGGTTTACGCGTACACCCTTCAGGCAGTATCCAAACTCTTCGAAATGGGCTGCCAATTAGTAATATTAGCCTGCAATACTGCCTCGGCAAAGGCGTTGCGTACAATTCAACAACGCGATTTACCAAACATCGATGCCAATCGTCGGGTGTTAGGCGTAATAAGGCCAACCGTTGAGGTGATAAACGATTACACAACCACCAAGCATGTGGGTATTTTCGGAACCGTTGGTACCATTCAGAGCGAGTCGTATCAAATGGAAATAGCCAAGTTTTATCCCGATATATCCGTTGTTGGCGAGGCGTGCCCCATGTGGGTGGCTTTGGTCGAAAATGGTGAAGCAAACAGCACCGGAGCCGATTATTTTGTACAGAAACATATCGATGCCATTTTGCAACGGGATGCCGAAATTGATACCTTTCTGCTTGGTTGCACCCATTATCCATTGCTCTTCGAAAAAATACGCAAATACACGCCGCCTTCTGTTCAAATTGTTTCGCAAGGAGCCATTGTGGCTCAGTCGCTTCATAAATACCTTAGTCGTCATCCCGAAATGGCAGCACGCTGTACTACAAATGGCACCTGTAGCTATTTTACTACCGAAAATCCCGATAAATTTAACGAAGCTGCCGGCAATTTTCTCAACCATCCGGTACAAGCCCTGCATTTGAAAGTGTAAGCAACCCGTTCTTCCGCTTTTCTTCTTCCGCTTATCGTGATTCAGGATTCCAAAACTATGCTTTTTTTTGTTTTTGGCTGAACCGTGTACGCCCCATTGTAAACAAAAATTGTACATTGTCAGGCTTTCACACTTATATGTTGTACTTTTGTGCAAATTTCAGAGAATTTTTATGACGTTTAGTGAGTTTAATTTAACCAATCCATTGCGCAATGCCTTGGACGAGGCGGGTTTTGTACAACCTACGGTAATACAGGAAAAAACATTTTCGGCCATGATGTCGGGACGCGATGTAGTGGGTATTGCCCAAACCGGTACCGGCAAAACACTGGCTTATCTGCTGCCTTGTCTGCGCCAATGGGTATTTACCAAAGAACGAATGCCGCAAATTATGGTTATTGTACCAACCCGCGAGTTAGTGGTTCAGGTTGTTGATGAGGTGAAAAAACTTACCACCTACATGAATGTGAAATGTGTTGGTGTTTTTGGTGGAACCAATATCAATACGCAGGCTCAGGAGGTACTTTTGGGTGTGGATGTGTTGGTGGGAACCCCCGGTCGGATCTACGATTTGACTTTGCACGGTTCACTCCGGTTAAAAAGCATTAAACGGCTGATTATCGACGAAGTGGATGAGATGCTTAATCTCGGGTTCAGACACCAGTTGATTCAGATTTTTGACCTTTTGCCCAATAAGCGACAAAATTTGATGTTTTCGGCCACCATGACCGACGACATTTTAGATATGATAAACGATTTTTTCAATAATCCGTTGCAGATAGAAGCGGCCCGCATGGGTACACCACTCGACAATATTGTACAAATTGGTTACAGTGTACCCAACTTTTATACTAAACTTAATTTTTTGCGCGATTTACTTACCGATGAGGAGTCGTTCGAAAAAGTACTCGTTTTTGCATCGAGTAAGAAACAGGCCGATGAGATTTACGAATTTCTGGAAGACGATTACGACGAAGAACTTGGCGTAATTCACTCCAATAAGGCTCAAAACAACCGGTTCAATACAGTTAAATCTTTCGAAAGTGGAGCGGTCCGTATTCTGGTTGCTACCGACATTATGGCTCGTGGACTTGATATTACCAATATTACACATGTCATTAACTTCGAAGTGCCGGAAGTTGCCGAAAACTATATTCACCGTATTGGTAGAACCGGCCGTGCCGATAAAAATGGTGTGGCTATAACTTTTGTAACACCGCGCGATGCCGAAAAGGTGCTTGCGATAGAGGTGTTGATGGATACAGTACTGCCCATGCAGGAGATGCCGGAAGAGGTAGAAATTTCGGACGAAATGCACGAAAGCGAGCGACCTGTAATTGCAATGAAAAATATCCTGACCAAAATTCCTGATCGCGAATCTGTTGGGCCGGCATTTCATGAAAAGAGTGAAAAGAATAAGAAAGTAAACAATAAAATACGTTTCAAGGATAAGATGTGGGCAAAATACGGTAAACCTAAAACCAGAGGGCAGAAGAAAAAAGGCAAATAGATGTTTGCTTATGGTTTGTAATTGCTGTTTTTGAACCGATTTATTAAGATATTGTAGTATTATTGTAAATTGAATTTTGCAATAAGTAGTTACTACAAAAATGATGGCAAAGGTTTTGGGACGTATCATTATTCTCGTGGCATTGATTTTGGCCAATGAGGTTATCTATGGTCAGATACAGCATGGCGGTGTGCCACAATCGGTGGTGTTTTTTAAATCGGCTCGTACATGCAGTGTGTACAATACCGGCGGATATATGGCTCCTAAATCTGCTGTGTTATCAACCCGGGGAATAAGAAATAAAAGTCTGGTTTTTGCGCATCCCTTCGATGTTAATTTGTCGCCTGCAAATGCCGGCGTGTGGGGTTCAACCCAAAACGGAAAAATAGCTTGGCGCTTAACGATTGTGTCGCAAGGGGCGAAAAGTACGGGTCTTATTTTTTCGCGATACAACCTGCCTGCATCAGCCGGCTTATTTCTGTACACACCCGATGGGCGCACCGTATTGGGTGCATTTACCGGTGCTAATAACAAAGTCAGCGGCAAATTGCCAACGATGCCGCTTCCGGGCGATAGTGTGGTGGTTCAGCTCGAAGTAGATGAGCAGGAGTTACCATTGGTCGATCTCGAAATTGGCCGTATTGCGCACGATTTTACCGGCGTTTTGCCATTATTGAAAAATGCTGCTTCAACCGGCGATTTTGGCAGCAGCGAGCGTTGCGAAATTAACCAGTCGCGAAAACCCGAATACGACAAAATAGCCCGAAGCGTAGTGAAAATAATAAACGAGGGTGTGGAACTTTGCTCGGGTACGTTGTTGAATAATACGGCATTGGATGGAAAACCTTACGTACTTTCGGCTTCGCATGCTTTTCGCGATCACAATAATGATGCATCGACCTCACTTTATATTTTCAACTATGCCGTGCCAATGGACATGAGCAGTATCGAAGGTTCGCGAGAGCAATCGGTAGCCGGCGGTATTACACGGAGTTACTCGAAACAGACCGGGACGACATTTCTCGACTTCTTTCTGTCGGAAATGAGCGTTCTCCCCCCGGAATCGTATATGGCCACTTATGCCGGCTGGAATCTTTCATCTGCATCGCCCAAGGATATTCTTTGTATTCATCACCCGAGTGGCGATGTACGTAAAATATCGTTCGATTACGACTCCCTGCCCCGAAAATCACTCCCGTTTAATGGTCCATTCTCATTTCCATCGGGATATTGGCAGGTTGACAAGTGGGATGCCGGCGTTACCGAAGGAGGCTCATCGGGTTCAGCCATATTTAATAAAAGCGGGCAGGTTTTGGGTGGTTTAAGTGCTGGTTCGGCAGATTGCAATAATCCGTATGACGACTATTTTTTCAGATTCGATTTGGCCTGGCAAGCTACAAAAAACAGTAACGACCAGCTTAAAGTATGGCTCGATCCCAAAAACAGTGGCATAAAATCGTTGGGGATGTACGACCCGGCCGCTCAGCGTGGTATTGTTAAGCAGAGTAATATTTCCGGTATTGAAGTGCCTGACAAAGTTGCTCTGCCGTTGCCCTACCACGGGTACTATGCCGGAAATAATAGTGCCGGAGTAACCGAAGTGGCCGAAGCGTTCGAAAACAGTGATTCGGTACTGATACTTGGTGTTTATTTTGTGCCTGTTTCGGGCGTAAGACGGTTGGTTAACAATCCGAAACTAAAAATATACAGTGGCGATTCGGGCCCCGAAAAGTTATTATACCAGCAAGATATTTTAATTAACGAATGGCAACGGACTCAAAAAATTGGTGCTGCCGATAATGGTCGTACTGGTGGGTTTGCAATTAAATATAGCTATACAAACAGCGTAAATTTTATACAGTTTCCAATGGAAATAGCTGTGCCCAAACGTTATTTTGTTGCAGTTGAGTTTCCCGAAAATCCATTGAATGATAGCTTGGTGCTCTATCAGGTTGTGCGCGAAAAGACAACGGATTTGAATACTGCCTGGTTCAAAAAAAATGATACATGGGACCGGTTTACAAACTATCCCGGTAAAGGTATTGCCGCTTCGTTATGGGTTGAACCGGTTGTGAAGCCGGTGAAAGTATTGCTGGATACGATAGAGGATTTATTTTTGTCGCAATATTTCATGGTATATCCAAATCCGGTAAATGGCTCGGTTGATTTAACCATTTCGCTCAATCCCGATATTAAAGAAAAGGTAAGTGGAGCGGTGTACGACATGCAGGGGCGGTTGGTTTATTCTATTGCTCCCACAGAGGCCACTACATTGTTGATTCCAAAGTTTAAAATTCCTTGCGGTTTGTTGTATTTAAGGCTCTGCACGCCCTCCAAAATACTTGGCGTGGCAAAAATTGTAGTAAACTAAGCTTACTGGTTACAACCCATCGAATGGTAATTTCGGCATCGAAAAGGCCCCTTCCAATGTAAGCAGCCGTTTTTTTGCAGGTAATCCGCCGGCATAGCCTACCATATCGCCATTACTGCCAATGATACGATGGCAGGGTATTATTATGGCTAATGCGTTGGCACCGTTGGCGGCAGCTACCGCACGTATCGCTTTTACATTCCCAATTCGTTTGGAAAGCAGGAGATAACTTTCGGTTTTACCATAATTTATTTCGCGCAACGCTTCCCACACTTGTTTTTGAAATGGTGTACCGACCATTAGGAGCGGAATTGAGAAGGTTTGTCGTTTTCCTGAAAAGTACCCGGCAAGTTGTCGTTTAGTTTCGGTAAGTATTTCGTTGTTTCCGGCTACTAATTCAGCTTTTAACCCATCTGTAATCCGCTGGTTAATGGCCACGCGCTTTGCGCGATATTGCCAGTCGCAAAGACACAAACAACCGTCGAAGCTGCCAAGTATCAACTCGCCTGCCGGTGTAACCATCGTACTTGTTTCTATCCGGTTCATACAAAATATTGAACGGCTAAATTACGAAAAACCCCGGAAAAACTGTACTTGCCAGATTTCCGGGGCTTGATTTATTAAACTATACCTGCTTATTTGATGCAATTTAATTTCACTACACTTTGTCCGTCTATTTTTATAAAGTAGAGTCCCGTCGGAAAATTGGTGGTGTCGAAGCTGTTGCCACGGGTTTGTAAAATAGTGTGTCCCGCCTGATCGAAAACAGATAGTTCTGTTTTGGCGTTGGCGTTGCTGATGGTAACGCGACCCGATGCCGGATTGGGATAGATGGTAAACTCTGTTTCACCGGTGTGCTTTTCGATGGCATCAGCACATCCCGAAAACGTAATATTGCTGGTCGTTGCGGCATCAATCGTAAAGTACTTGCCTGCCAATGCCGATGTGAGACAGTCGTTACCGATTTGTACATTTTTAAACGCCACATTTTTTATGTAATATGTGGTGCCGTTGGTTAGATTGGCCCCGCGTAACAAACCTTTAATGGCTGTGGCTGTTTGGGTATATCCCGATCCCGAATAGCTGTACTGACCACCCGATACTTTTACATTATCGAAACTTACACCGTCTACATAGCCAAGTCTTGTTGCCGGATACCAGTCCGTAGGCGGATTATAATCGTTTTTGTTTTCGCGGTCGCTGTTGGTATGTAAATTTGTGAGTGCGCAAATGTTGCCGTCGACAGTCAAATTTTTAATTACTACATTGGTGCCCGTCATGTCGTAATCGCATTGCGACATCACAATGCCGTTGTTGTTGCCAATATTACGCCATTCGGGGTAAATGACATAATTGTTGGTCATAGTGGTGTTTTCTGTATTGTATGGGCCATTCCAGCCAAGACACACAATAGAACCATTAAATCCCGGCCAGAACACTGTATTGGTTATGGTAAGACCCTTGTTATAAACGGCATCGTCGCAAGGACGAATAAAACAATGGTCTATTTTATTGCCCGAACCCCAAGGGCGCATCCCGTCGTTATTGGGATGCCAGGTCCATGTTTTGGTGTTTAAGTGCGTGGCGTGGTGTCCAAGGTTTATGCCGTGCGCATTGCCGTCGCACACAATAATGCCATCAATGGTGTTATATCCGGAATTGTTGTCGCCAAGCCCGATAGCCGATTCCATCGGGTCGAACGAATTTACACCCATTACGCCACCGTTGTAGGCCAATCGCTGACTCCATTTAAAATCGCGCCCCGAAAGTACACCACGGCCATATATTTTTACGTAACTGACACCAACTTTAGTAATCCGACCCTGTACATATGCACCGCCCTCGAAGTAGATTTTTTTACTGTTTTTTAAGGCTGAACCGAGGTTGCTAATGTCGGGGCATTGTGCCGAAAGATTGTGGTATCCCTGCGGAAAGTATATGGTTGTTGCGGCTTGAAGTTCGGCAAAAGTGGAGTTTTTGCTATAAACATGTACACCGGTTCCCGTTTTACTTGGTACATCTGTTTCGAGCGGGTCAGCAAAAATCATCATCATGTGTTTTACAACACCATCGCTGGTATGGAAGTTATCGATCGATTTAAAATTTACCGATACATATTTGGGTTCGGTAAGTGTAAATGTAACTTTTTTGTAGTCGTCCGATCGTGTCCCCGAAAGTTCGTAGGCCGATGGGAAAAGTTCAACAACCGAAGCACCTGTTCCGAATAGTTTTTCTACCGTGATGGTTACCGGCGATTTAAAATCGCTCGAAAACTCAGTCCAGTTCATGGTTCTGCCACCACGAAATTGTTGGGCATAATCGGGTATTTCCAAATCTTTGGCGTTGGACATTATTACTTCCGAAGTGTCGGTATGGCCGTTATATTCCAATATAACCCTGTATTTGGTCGAAAGCAGTGCTTCGCCGGGGGCTGTTGGCCAGTGGTAAGTTTT
>QKHT01000067.1 GCA_003249935.1 Bacteroidota bacterium | reverse complement strand
CCCGAATTAATAAAATCGTCGCTTGCCGACTATTACGCCCTTGTTTCGCATCTCGATAAACGGGTGGGCGATATTATTGCAACACTTAAAAAACAAAACTTGCTGGACAATACCATTGTGCTATACATGGCCGATAATGGTTTGGCAATTGGTAGCCATGGTTTGCTGGGAAAACAAAATTTGTACGAACACAGCATGAAAGTGCCGTTGATTTTTCGGGGTCCCGGTATTCCGAAAAACAAGGTAACACCTGCTCTCACCTACTTATTCGATGTATTTCCGACGCTTTGCGATTTGTGTAAACTGCCTGCACCCGAGGGTGTAAATGGTAAGGATATCTCGGATGTGATAAAAGGAAAGTCGAAAGGGGTACGCGAGTCGGTTTTTACTGCTTACCGAAATACGGTAAGAGCGGTGCGTACCATTGATGGATGGAAACTGATCAGATACCCCGAAAGAGATTATACGCAGTTGTTTAATCTGAATAGGGACCCGCTCGAATTAGTTAATCTTGCCAAAGTAGATGGTCATCAGGCAAAAGTAGCCGAGTTAATGACTTTAATGGCAAAGTGGCAGAAGGAAACCAACGACACCAGTCCGCTTACGGCTAAAACAATTTTACCATTGGAATACGATGCCTCGAAGCTTAACCAAAAGCCCGATGCGTTTCAGCCCCGGTATATTCTCGATAAATACTTTAAAGGTGTGGATTTAGATAAGGTAAAAAAAATACTACACGATTAAAAGTGCACTAATTTTACGATTAAAACCTCCGGTTCATACTTAGAACCGGAGGTTTTTCTTTTACCCTATTGAAATTTTACTCCGCTTCACCCTTTTCTTTTCTGCTTTGATTGGCTTTTTCCGGGTTAAATTTCGGATTGGGTGTCATCATTTGTGCACCGACTTTCTTTCTCCATTTAAACAACAGTTTTTTTAATTCGGCAACTTTCTCAGGATATTTGTCGGCCAAATTGGTTGTTTCGCCAAGGTCATCCTTTAGATTGTAGAGTTCAAAATTGTTGTCTTCAAAAAACTCAATCAATTTCCAGTCGCCCATTCGTACCGAACCGTGTGGTTTGCCAAGATGATAATGCGGATAGTGCCAGAACAGCGGCCTATTGTAGTGTTTGTTATCCATTAAAACCGGTATAAGGCTTAAACCGTCTACATCTTTCTTTTGTTTTATTCCGGCCACATCCAAAATTGTGGAATAAATATCCATGGTAATTACCGGTTCATCCAAAATTCTATGGCCCATAATTTTTCCATTCCAGCATACCAAAAGTGGTGTCCGTATCCCGCCTTCGTAAGCCCAGCCTTTGCCATGGCGAAGTGGCGCACTCGAACCGCTGCTTTCCAAAGCACCGTTATCCGATGCAAAAACAATCAGCGTATTTTCGAGTAAATGTCTGTTGTCGAGAGCTTTTAAAACGTTACCCACACTTTCGTCCACACTCTCAATCATCGAGGCATATACGGCATTGAATTTTGTTCCATATTGTTTTTGAAGTGATTTGTACTTTTCGAGCTTTTCCGGCTTGGCCATTAGTGGGGTGTGAACCGCATAGTGGCAAAAGTTGAGGTAAAATGGCTGTTTGCCGGCACTGTTTATGAGTGTTACAGCCTCGCTGGTTAGTCGATCGGTAAGATATTCCCCATCCGGGCCATCGGAAATACGAGCCAATCCATATGGCGAAAAATAACCATTATGCCCACTATTATCTTTATTGGGTGAACCTTTGTAGTTGCCGGCAATATTAATATCGAACCCCTGGTTTTCGGGCCAGTACTTTTCGTCGTCGCCAAGATGCCATTTGCCAACATGCCATGTGGCATATCCGGCTTTTGCAAGCGATTCGGCAATGGTCGTCTCTTTTAATGGCAAAAACATCGTCCAATCGGGTACCGCGAGTTTTGCGAAAGGTTTTTTATGACCCTGTATCCAGTCGGTAATATGCAGTCGTGCCGGATATTTGCCCGTCATTAATGCCGCACGGGTTGGAGAACATACCGTGCAAGCCGAATACGCGTTGGTAAAACGTACGCCATTTGCAGCTAATTGATCGATATTGGGGGTTTGATAAACCTTACTACCATTGCACGACAGATCCATCCACCCCAAATCGTCGATTAAAAACACCACAATATTGGGTTTTGAACCCGAGAGTGGTTCAGCCATTAAACTTTGCGCACCAAATAAAAGCAGGCCGGCTGTAATACTATTGCAGAAGCGTTTCATTTTTATGGTATTAAATCTATTATTTTACTCGAACCAACAGCAAAGTAACACAATATGCTGAGTTTTTGGCTATTTTTACCGCACGATTTTAAAGGTTCAACCAAAATTAGATTGAGAATGGGACAAGGATATATTGTTGATAAAAGATTTGAGGTCATCGATTTTTCTTTGGCTGAACCACTTGCCGGCGAATATGAGCATTGCATATTCGAACGGTGCATTTTTGCGGGGGTAAAACTTACCGATGTTAGTTTTGTAGATTGTACGTTTTTGTCGTGCGATTTTAGCCTTGCTAAAATTATAAATACAGGCTTTCGCGACGTGAAGTTCGCGGAGTGCAAATTGGTTGGTGTAATGTTCGAGGGTTGCAATACGTTTTCACTGGCCATGAAATTCGAACATTGTCAGTTAAATCTTTCGTCGTTTTATAAATTGAACCTGAGAAACAGCCAATTTAGTCATTGTGCGTTACGGGAAGTCGATTTTTCGGAAGCCGATTTAACGGCTATGCACTTTAACAACTGCGATTTGTCGGGTGCCATATTCAGCAACACCTGCCTTGCAAAGTCGGATTTCAGAAGCGCAGTGAACTACGGTTTCGATCCTGCGCTAAATAATATAAAAGGAGCTCGGTTTTCGATACAAGGCCTGCCGGGTTTGTTGCAAAAATTTGGGATTATTGTTGAATTATAGGCAACAAACCAATACGGGGCAATAGGTTTTTTGTAATATTTTATTTAAGTTTGTATAGGGCAGCGTTTTATATCGCATTAAATTTTGGCTTCCAATAGGTTATATCTCAGCACATCCGTTTAATCATATTAATAATTTGAATCATGAAACCGTTTAAATCTGTCTTTACATTTTTTGCTTCAGTTGCTTTTTGCTTTTGGTCGGTTACAGCCTCTGCCGACACGATTACAGTAAAAGAGAAAGATTCTGTGAATAATGCTATGTTAAAGTCGTTTCAACAAAAACTTGCCATGATGGAACGACAGCAAATTGAAGACTCGATAGCCCGGGCCGACTTATTGGAAAAAATAAACAGCAGCAAAAACACTGAAATGCAAAGTGCACTTCAAAAGCAATTAAATGAACTAAGCACTGCACAGCAATTAAGAGAAATTCAGAAGAAAACACAAATAGATTCGTTGAAAA
This sequence comes from Bacteroidota bacterium, assembly GCA_003249935.1. Taxonomy (GTDB): domain Bacteria; phylum Bacteroidota; class Bacteroidia; order Bacteroidales; family UBA5342; genus SZUA-561. Next base: position 33,919 of record QKHT01000067.1, on the reverse strand, counting down.
AAAAGGTAAAAGGTTCACCTGTAATTGGCTTTTTTAACGACACACTGTTTGTAATTTATAATAAAATGGGCAGTTTCTCGGCATCCGATAGGGCACGGGCAGTGAGCGAACGGATAAAAAAAATGTCGATATTACTGCGCACCTCATCCGACTCTTTGATTGTTGCAGAGGGCGAGGGAAGTTCTGATATTACTTTTGGCGAAAATGTAATTGTGAGTGTAACCGATATTGATGCGCTTTGGAATAACACCTCGCGCAAGGACCTTGCATATCGATACAAACAAATAATCAACAATTCAATTGCCCAATATCATTTCGAAATAAATATAGGCACTTTGGCCAAAGAAATTGGTTTGGCTATTTTGGTTATACTTATAGTTGGTTTTGGCTTACGGTATATTAGCAGGTTTTTTGTTTGGAGCGCGAAAAAGATTGAAGAGCAGGAAAACAAACTAATTAAAGGAATCGCTTTTAAAAACTATACCCTGTTCGATGCCCACCGTCAGGTTGAAGTGTTATTAATGGTCAATAAGTTTGTTAAGTGGTTGGTTATTCTGGTTGTAATTTATGTCGCATTACCTATTTTATTCGGGATATTTCCATGGACCCGGGATTTTGCAGACACCCTATTTGGGTACATCCTTAATCCGATAAAAAAGATAGCCATAGGGTTATGGAATTACCTACCGAATCTGATTACGATCATAGTGATTCTCTTTGTATTTAAGTACGTAATGAAAGGGATCACATTTCTAAAAACCGAAATCGAAAAGGGCGATCTGACCATATCCGGTTTTTACCCCGATTGGGCCAATCCGACGTACCAAATTGTAAAAGTATTGGTGGCTGCGTTTGCGGTGGTGGTTATATTTCCGTATTTGCCGGGGAGCGACTCACCGGTTTTTCAGGGTGTTTCGGTGTTTTTAGGTTTTTTGTTCACCTTTGGTTCTGCGGGTTCGTTGTCGAATATTATTGCCGGTTTGGTGCTGACCTATATGCGCCTGTTTAAAATTGGAGACAGAGTAAAAATAGGAGAGGTTATGGGCGATGTAATCGAAAAATCGATGTTGGTAACCAGGGTTCGCACCCCTAAGAACGAAATAATTTCTATCCCCAATTCTACGGTAATGAATAGCCATACAATCAATTACAGTAGCGATGCACCGGAAAAGGGTCTTATTGTACACACAACAGTTACCATAGGCTACGATGTTCCATGGCGCGATATGCACCGTATTTTAATAGAAGCTGCCGGAAGAACCGAGCTGTTATTGGCCGAACCGGTACCATTTGTATTACAAACCAGTCTCGACGATTTTTATGTATCATACCAAATAAATGCCTATACAAATGAACCGAATAAGCAGTCAAAAATATATTCCGATTTGCACCAGAATATTCAAGATGTATGTAACGAAAATGGGGTGGAAATTTTATCGCCGCATTATCGTGCCGCACGCGACGGAAACATGGTAACCATACCGGCAAACTATTTGGCCGACGATTATAAAGCACCATCGTTCAGGGTTAAGATTAAAAAGTAATGAGTTTAAGAAGATATTTGTACCGCGTTGTTTTTGAAACCAACACCAAAGCCGGCCGGGGATTTGATGTAATGCTGTTATGGCTGATATTATTCAGCGTAATGGTTGTTATGATTGAGAGTGTGCCCAAAATTGGTACTGAATGGCATTATACGTTTGTTTGGATAGAGTGGATATTGACGATTATTTTTACCATCGAGTATCTTCTTCGCATTTGGATAAGTCCAAAACCGATTCGATACCTTCGTAGTTTTTGGGGCATTATCGATTTGCTTTCTATTTTGCCTACCTACCTGAGTCTGTTTTTTGCAGGTTATCATTACTTATTAGTGGTACGAATATTCAGGCTTTTACGCGTGTTTCGTATACTCAAACTGGCACGGTTTAATTCTGAAGCGCAGATTCTTATTGCAGCACTTAAATCGAGTCGATATAAAATAAGTATTTTTTTATTAGCAGTGCTATCTATTGTTGTATTGTTGGGTACAGTGATGTATGTAATAGAAGGGGGCGAAGAAGGGTTTAGCAGCATACCCCAAAGCATTTATTGGGCCATTGTTACTGTTACAACTGTGGGATACGGCGATATGGTACCCCATTCTATAATAGGAAAACTACTTTCGTCGGTAGCGATGATTATTGGATATGCCATTATTGCAGTACCCACCGGCATTGTTACCGTAGAGATGTCGAAATCATTAAAAAACGATTTGAAATGTAGCCGGTGCGGTTCAGAAAACAGTAAAAATGCGAACTATTGTAATCATTGTGGTGAGAATTTAAATAAAGAAGAATGAGCGAAATTTTGAATTACAAATTACTGGAGTTGGGAACTTATACATTAAAAGTCTCAGAACTATTGTTTCTGTTTGCTTTTATTGTCGGAATGGGTTTATTGTTGCAAATTGTGCGACGAGCCATATACCGGTCTAAGCGGATCGATTTTGCAAAAAAATATTCGATTTATAGCCTGTTGAAATACATTATACTTGTATTTGCCAGTTTGGCCAGTTTGCAAATACTTGGATTTAATCTGTCGGTATTGCTGGCTGGTTCGGCGGCATTGCTTGTAGGTTTAGGACTGGGATTACAGAATTTATTTAGCGATTTTATTTCGGGTATTATTCTTTTAGTCGATGCGTCGATTAAAGTTGACGACATTATTGAAGTAAACGGATTGGTTTGCAAGGTTCAGGAAATACACCTGCGTACAACCACTGTACTTACCCGCGACGACAGGTATATTATCCTCCCTAACACCGATCTCACCCGTAATCAGTTAATCAATTGGACACATAGCGATGTGGCTTCGCGTTTTGAAGTAAATGTGGGGGTCGATTATGGCTCGGATGTAAAAATGGTTATGGCCGTTCTGCAAGAGGTGGTAAATGTGCAGGAAGGTGTTTTAAAGCAACCCAAACCATTTGTCCGGTTTGTCGATTTTGCCGATTCATCGCTCAATTTTTCGGTCATCTTTTGGGCCGAAGAGGTTTTCAGAGTCGAAAACATTAAAAGCGACCTACGGGTCAAAATCTTTGAGGCGTTAAAAAATCATTCCATTACCATTCCTTTTCCTCAGCGGGTTGTACATTTAAAAAATCACTAATATGGAAGAGTCAATTATCAAATTTCTGTTCAATCCAACCATTGGTAAAATCGTAACATTGTTTGTTGGTATTGCTATTATCTGGACGATAATCAAGGTTATCCAACGAAATTTATTTTCAAAAATTAAAGAACAGGAAAATCGGTACCGGGCCAAAAAATTTAGTGGTTTTTTGGGCTATGTACTTAGCATTCTCTTACTTACAATTGTATATAGCGATAAACTTGGCGGTCTTACTGTGGCATTTGGTGTGGCTGGTGCGGGTATTGCATTTGCTTTGCAGGAGGTAATTGCATCGTTTGCCGGCTGGCTTGCAATTATGTTTGGCGGGTTTTATAAATCGGGCGACAGGGTACAACTTGGCGGAATAAAAGGCGACGTGATGGACATTGGCGTACTGCGAACCACCCTGATGGAAACCGGTCAATGGGTCGATGGCGATTTGTATAACGGTCGGATTGTACTTGTCGCGAATAGTTTTGTTTTTAAAGAACCGGTATTTAATTATTCGGGCGATTTTCCATTTTTGTGGGACGAAATAAAACTACCAATTCAATATGGAAGCAATTATACTATGGCTCATGAAATTATTTTAAATGCCGGAAAATTGGTTGCGGGCGATCTTACCGAAAAGTCGCAGGAAACATGGCGCCATTTACAAAATAAATACAGACTCGAAGATGCACAAACCGAACCAATGGTTTCGTTAATTGCAAACGATAATTGGGTAGAATACACCTTACGTTATGTAGTAAGTTACCGTAAGCGGCGGATTACAAAAACGGCGTTGTTTACCAAAATTCTTACCGATATAGAAGCATCGCAAGGGGCTGTTAAATTTGCTTCGGCTACGTTTCATTTGGTCGAAGCACCAGAATTTAAAGTAAATATTCAAAAATAACAAACCGATATTAATCGTTCGGAAAAATTTTATAATGCATTAATATTAAAAACATTACATAATGGAGTCAATTTACATCTATCACTGTATATGTACCGGTTAAGGCTTGTCGAACATTTAACGATTTACTGTGTATAAAAAAGCCCGGCATGTTAAATACCGGGCTTAAATATTGAGCTTTAAATCTTATATCACCGCTTTTACACGACTCATTGCGTCGATTACCTTTTCGCGGTCGGCAAACGCCGAAAAGCGGAAGTAACCTTCGCCCGACGGACCAAAGCCCGAACCCGGGGTTCCAACCACATTGGCTTTATGCAGCAGCAGGTCGAAAAAGTCCCACGACGAAAGGCCGTTAGCTGTTTTCACCCATACATAAGGTGCATTTTCGCCACCATACACTTTAAAACCAAGGGCCGTAAGGCTTTCGCGCATAATGCGTGCGTTTTCGAGATAGTAAGCAATGACTTCGGCCACCTCTTTTTTACCCTCTTCGGTATAAATTGCCGCCGCCGCTTTCTGAACCGGATACGAAACACCATTGAATTTGGTCGTCTGACGGCGCATCCACAAAGGTTTTACCTTATGTGCATTGCCTTCGCTATCGTAAGCCATTAAACCATCGGGGATTACGGTAAACGCACAACGCGTACCGGTAAAACCTGCTGTTTTAGAAAAGCTGCGAAATTCGATGGCCACTTTTTCGGCACCTTCGATTTCGAAAATCGAATGCGGAATGGTATCGTCGGTTATAAATGCCTCGTAAGCCGCATCGTACAAAATAATCGATTGGTTGGCAATGGCATAATCCACCCAGGTCTTCAACACTTCGCGACTTGCCACGGTGCCTGTTGGGTTATTCGGAAAACAAAGGAAAATTAAATCGGGACGTTCGGCAGGTAATTCGGGCAAAAGTCCGTTTGCCTCGGTACATGGCATGTAAATAATATTTTCGAAATAACCGTTGTCCATGCAAACACCTGTTTTACCGCTCATTACGGTAGTATCGGCATATACCGGATAAACAGGATCGCAAATGGCAATTTTATTAGCAGCGCCAAAAATCTCCTGAATGTTGCCGGTGTCGCATTTCGAACCGTCCGAAATAAAAATATCGTCGGCCGAAATATTCACACCCCGTGCCTGAAAATCGTTTGCAGCAATGGCTTCGCGCAAAAAGGCATAACCCTGCTCGGGACCATAACCTTTGAACGATGCCGATGCAGCCATTTCGTCAACACCCTCGTGAAACGCCTTTACTACCGATGGCACAAGCGGACGGGTTACATCGCCAATACCCATGCGAATAATTTTTGCTTCGGGGTTCGCCTGTTCAAATTCGCGTACCCTGCGACCAATTTCGGGAAACAAATAGCCCGCTTTCAGCTTTAAATAGTTTTCGTTAATTAATGCCATTATATCTCTTATTTTAATTTTTGTCGGAACTAAGCTGCAAATATACGATTTTAACGCTTTAACGAAAAACCACGCAAAACGCCGACAACCCGCACAGCCGGTTCAGCCAAAAAACAAGTATTACAAGCCAACTTTTTTGTTTCGGGCTGAACCCAATGGCTAACCATCGGTGGCCGAATTTTATCGTTCGGCAAAATTTTAGAGATTTTTATCCAGCGCGACTCTTCCTCATTCAATATGGCTCTCACAAAATATACGCCCGGGGCAAAACCTTCCAAATCGACCAAATTATGATTCTGGTTTATCAACTCATTACCACGGGTATCGTAAACCCGGCACGACTGTAAACCCGGAATATCCAGATTCAATAACCGCGAGGTTGGATTGGGATAGACTGAACCGATACCTGTTGCACGTTTTTCGGGCACTGAAACCGTCGATTCGATCTCTTTAACCGCAATATTCCGAAGGTAAACGGTACCGCCCTTATGCGACTGCAAGGCAATATACCCCGTACGAGGGCGCACCGAAAGTGCCGAACGCATTCCATTCCACATTTCGAACGATTTGTTGTAGTCGTTTCTGTTTATATTTAAAACCAACGCGTTGTTATATAGCAGCTTTATCGAATCGCCCACGCATGTTATCAGGTAACTGTTCCATTGGTTCACCCCTTTAAACATCCTTTTCGAGGCCCCCACAATACCATATATTGCACCACTCAGCTCACGAATATCGCCATTAACAAAGCCGCTTTTCTTATAAAACAGCGAATAATTATCGTCGTCGGCAATCTGAAATTCAATTGCTTCGTAAACCGGTTCGGCACAAACATCCGGAATATTTATCTGCACACCATTATTGCCGCCAACCTCCGTTTTCCATTCGCAATAAAAACTGAAATCGGTATATTTTTTCTGATACTGAATCCATCCCGCAGACCCATTGGGTTGATATGGTTTCAGCATGCCATCGACAATGGCCCATGTCGCACTCGGATTGCCTTTTTGTGTCCAGCCGGTTAAATCGACTTTGTTAAAAATCTCCGTCATCCCTTCCGGAATCCCGCCTTCTAAGGCCATTACATCATCGAAATACGCTTTGATCTCTGCCCCCTCAAGCTTTCGCGAAAAAACCATACACTCATCGAGACAACCATCAAAATGGCCTAAAAAATTTCCGGCAGCCACCTTTTGCACCGCACCCCACACCATGCTGTAATTGTTTTGCTTCAAAACCGGAAGAATTACCTTTTCCGAAACCATCGCACCATTGACATAGAGCACGAATTTATTCCCATCGAAGGTATAGGCCACATGCGTCCACTGATTCAACTTTATCGTATCAGGCGAATCGAGATACTCCCATCGCGAAGTTTTCCCATCGACCGATTGAAACTGACCGCCAACTCTTATCTTTCCCATCAATCGGTTTCCGGTACTGTTGCTCATTATGTTCATATAGTAACTTTCGGACTTCTCGAAAACAAGAATATTGTTGTCCGTAATTACCTTCCCATACGAATAGGGTTTAATCCAGGCCATTGCCGAAAAATTTTCTACCCTGGGTATTGAACCCGAAAGCACATGACTGCTTCGGTTATTAAATTCGGCACAATTGCCAACCTTCCCCTTTTTCACAACTACATCGGTCATCGTGCCATCGATACCATGTTTCGAACCATCAAATACAGTAGCTCCGCTTATCGAATCGAACGAATAATAGTTTATCAAAGTGCTATCTTTCCGCAAATTACCGGCATTTGCAGTACTGCCAGCGATGCAAATCCCAAACAGTATGCCCCAAAATACGATTGCTTTATTCATTTTATAGTTTTTTAATAGCTTGTTTTTTATCGGTTGAACCCACGATTATAGTACCCTTAATTTCTGAACCCATACGCCTTGTGCGGTATAAATCTTTAGTATATAAACACCGGATTTCAAACCATTAAGAGAAACATCTTTTGATGGCGTTATCTTTTGGTGCGAACACAATCGGCCGTTTAAATCGAAAATCTGAACTGATAACAGAGTATCGTTTTTCGATGTTTTCACTTTGCAGAACCCCCTTGCCGGATTTGGATAGACCATTGCCGTGCTTTCCAACTGCGAAACAAAACCATTTTTAATCTTGTTGAATAAGCTGACGATCTGACTTTGATCAAGGGCAAGATTATACAGCGAAAGTTCGTCGATCATGCCTTTAAAGTATCCACGATAATACGGTGGCAAGGTGTTACGTAACCGGCCAATAAACAATAAGCCGGCCGCACTGCGTTTCTGATTCACCGAAATTGATGCCGAATCTTCAAGTACACCATCCACATACAAACAGGCTTTATAAGCGGAAGTATCAATTGTTGCTGTAATCATGTGCCATTTGTTATCGGTAACCGAAGTGGTCGAGAAAATCGAGATGTCTCTTTTGTAAACTCTGTCGGATGAATTATACGGATCATTAAAACCAAAAGCGACGCGGTCTTCGAACGCCGACAAACCAAAATCGCCGGCATTTCCACCCAAATCGCCATCAATAATTCCGGTTCCATTATACCAATGCGAGTAAAACGGCTGATAATTGTTACCGGTAAGCACCGCAAACGAGTCGGTTTTAATCCAGACATTAATCGTCAGATTGTCGTATACCGAGTATGGCACCCCAACATAACTATCTTCATCGGTCAGGTCCAGAGCCGCGCCTTTTACACCATCCGAATAATAAATGTTGCCATTGGGTCGGCCATGCAGGCTTCCAAAACTGTCTGCAATATTTTGCTCGAACCGATAGTTGGCAACCGGAAAAATCTGGTCGGACTGGTGTGTGGTTACTTTAACAACATTCGAAAAGTCCGACATTCCACCGTTTGCCACTGCCCGTACTTTATAAAAATAATTTTGAGAACCATTCAACCCCGTAACCCAATATTCCGTATTATGCTTGTCAATCGCTTTTACCGGTTCCCATTTAACACCATCGGTTGAACCGAATATTTCAAATTCCCTTTCGTTGCCCGAAGATGGTTTCCACGAAAGCAAAACGCGTGAGGATTCAACGATTGTGGCAGTTAAAGCCGCAGGTGTGGCAGGCTTCTGAGCGGCCGGATTATTACGATTCATAAATTCGGCAATGGCTTCCTGTGGCAAATCGCGATTAAAAACCCTGAACTCATCAATCAACCCATCGAAATATGCCTGCGGGCTTTCATTGTCCTTTGGCTCTCTCGAACCGACTGATAGTGTTCGGGCGGCCTGTTTCAACCGGTTCCCCACATAAACACTTCCCGCAAATCGCCCATTTACAAATGCCTTTAGCGTAGAGCCATCGTAGGTACAGGCCGTATGGGTCCACTCATTAAGCGGAATTTCGATGTCGCCATCCATATAAAACCACCGATCCCAATCATCATAAATACCATAACGACACAATAATGTTTTTACATGAATATTCATCCAATAAACATTGGTACGCTCCACAATCTCAATTCTTCTATTGTCCGAGCCCAAACTTAAAGGCTTGCTCCATGCCATTATGGTAAACTTATCAAAATTGAGCACTTCATCGAACTTACCACCATCTACATGTGCACTATCTCTTAAACACAATGCATTACCAATATAACCCTTTTCTAATGAAGCATTTTTGCCATACAAAACACCAGGCAATAATGGATTTCCGGTATTTTGTATATCGCCAAGCTTAAAATTGTCTTTTAGGGCAACAACATCATTATCAAACAGATATTCCACTACAAGAGCATTCCGAAGTGAGTCTATACTTGCACAAAAAGCATAAAAATGGCAAGCTAAAAAAAATAAGAGCAGAAAGGGTTTCATTTATAAAAAAATAGTATTAGTAATCGGCTTAACAAAGCTAAACAAATTCGATAACAAAAAAATAACTTTGCATACAATAATTTGAATACGAATAACAAATCTATTTTTACTAAAATGTATTATCTTTGCCAACCTCAAAATAAGGATATAGCAAAATGATAAAAATAACTTTTCCGGATAATTCGGTACGAGAATTTGAGTCGGGAGTAAACGGACTCGATATTGCCGAAAGCATCAATCCTCGATTAAAATCGGAGGTTCTTTCCATCGGCGTAAATGGCGAAATCTGGGATCTCACCCGTGCTATCGAAACGGATGCTACTATTCAGCTATATAAATGGGACGACAAAGAAGGCAAGCATGCCTTTTGGCACACTTCGGCACACCTTATGGCCGAAGCGTTGCAAGCACTTTACCCAAATATGAAGTTTGGTATTGGGCCTGCTATCGAAAACGGATTTTATTACGACGTTGATCCGGGCGAAGGCGTAACACTGAAAGATGCAGATTTGGCAGCCATTGAGCAAAAAATAAAAGAGCTGGCATCTAAAAAGTGCGAAGTGGTTCGCAAAAACATCACCAAAGAAGATGCCTTAGCCTATTTTTCGGCCAAAGGCGATGAGTATAAAACCGAACTCATCAACGATTTGCAGGACGGAACCATTACATTGTACACTCAGGGCGACTTTACCGACTTATGCCGTGGGCCACACCTGCCCAACACCGGCTACCTAAAAGCAGTAAAACTTACAAGTATTGCAGGGGCCTACTGGCGTGGCGACGAAAAACGCCGTCAGCTTACCCGTATCTACGGCATCACTTTCCCCAAGCAAAAAATGCTCGAAGAGTATCTCCTGTTGCTCGAAGAAGCCAAAAAACGCGATCATCGTAAATTGGGCAGAGAACTCGAACTGTTCACATTTTCGCAAAATGTAGGTCCCGGATTGCCGTTATGGCTACCCAAAGGTACCGATTTACGGATGCGCTTAGAATCATTCCTTAAAAAGGTTCAAAAAGAATACGGATACAAGCAAGTTATCACTCCCCATATCGGCCAGAAAGAGTTGTACGTTACCTCCGGCCACTTTGCAAAATACGGTGCAGACTCGTTCCGACCCATTACTACGCCACAAGAAGGCGAGGTGTTTATGCTCAAACCCATGAACTGCCCTCACCACTGCGAAATATACAAATTTAAGCCACACTCGTACAAGGATTTACCATTGCGAATGGCCGAATTTGGCACAGTTTACCGTTACGAGCAGAGCGGCGAGCTTCATGGATTGACCCGTGTACGCGGATTTACTCAGGACGATGCACACATCTTTTGCCGTCCCGATCAGCTAAAAGCCGAATTTATCGATGTAATCGACATTATCCTTTACATCTTTAAGACCCTCGATTTCAAAAATTACGAAGCACAGATTTCGCTCCGCGACCCCGAAAACAGGGAGAAATATATCGGTTCGGACGAAAATTGGGAAAAAGCCGAAAGTGCCATTATTGAAGCTTGTGCCGAAAAAGGACTCAAAACAGTAGTAGAACTTGGCGAAGCTGCATTTTACGGACCCAAACTCGACTTTATGGTTCGCGATGCACTTGGTCGTCGCTGGCAGTTGGGCACCATCCAGGTCGATTACAACCTTCCCGAACGTTTCGACCTTGAATATGTAGGAGCCGACAACCAAAAACATCGTCCGGTAATGATACACCGTGCACCATTTGGCTCAATGGAAAGATTTGTGGCTGTACTTATAGAACATACGGCGGGAAAATTTCCCCTTTGGCTTACCCCAACGCAAGCCATGGTGTTGCCAATAAGCGAAAAATTCAACGAATATGCCGAAAATCTTTTAAAAGTTCTGAATAATTCCGATATTCGCGCCGAAATTGATTTGCGAAACGAAAAAATTGGACGAAAAATACGTGACGCAGAGATGCAAAAAGTACCTTATATGCTTATTGTAGGTGAAAAAGAGATGGAAAATGGTGAAATTTCTGTACGCAGACAAGGTGAAGGCGATAAAGGTTCGATGAAAATTGCTACATTTGCAGAAATTATTAAGGCAGAGACAGATAAAGAGCTCGCCTGATAAAAAGATATGTTAAACTAAAATTAGGAGGATTAAACTATAGCAATTCCAGGTAGACGTCCGGTCCCCAGAGTGAGGCCGCAAGACGAAGATAGTCAATATCGGTTAAATAACCGCATTACAGCACCGAGGGTACGCGTGGTTGGAGACAACATCGCTGAACCGGGTATCTATTCTATCAGAGAAGCGTTAAAAATGGCCGATGAGCAGGATTTGGACCTTGTCGAAATCTCTCCGAATGCCGATCCACCGGTTTGTAAAATTATCGACTTTTCTAAATTTCTTTATCAGCAGAAGAAGAAACAGAAGGAGATTAAAGATAACACCACGAAAGTGGTTGTAAAAGAAATTCGATTTGGTCCGAATACCGACGAGCACGATTTTAATTTCAAGCTGAAACATGCGATGAACTTTTTACAAGAGGGTTCGAAAGTAAAAGCGTACGTATTTTTTAAAGGCCGGTCGATTTTATTTAAAGAGCAGGGCGAAATTTTGTTGCTAAAGTTTTCGCAAGCCCTTGAAGAGGTTGGAAAGCTTGAACAAATGCCTCGATTGGAAGGTAAACGCATGATTATTATGCTGTCGCCAAAAAAGAAAATAAAATAATTCAATTTTAATTATTATAGCGATGCCAAAAATGAAAACTAATTCCGGCGCAAAAAAGCGTTTTACGCTTACCGGTACCGGAAAAATCAAACGTAAGCACGCTTTCAAAAGTCACATTCTTACCAAGAAGTCGACTAAACGCAAGCGTAATCTTACTTACTTCGGCACAGTGCACCCTGCTGATGAATCGAACATCAAGCAGTTGCTTTGCATGAAGTAATCGAAGTTTGTTTATTTTTTTATTGTTTAATTGAGTGAATTAGCTCGGTAAAGTCTCCCAAAAAGTGAAAGCGGAGCGCTAACCACTCGTAATTTTTAGTACAATGCCACGTTCAGTAAATCATGTTGCTTCGAGAGCACGCCGCAAAAAGGTGCTGAAGCTAACCAAAGGTAACTTTGGCCGTAGAAAAAACGTATGGACTGTAGCGAAAAATACCTGGGAAAAAGGTATGCAATACGCTTACAGAGACCGCAAAACCAAGAAACGCAACTTTAGAGGGTTGTGGATTCAACGTATCAATGCCGCTGCTCGTATCGAGGGTATCAGCTATTCGCAATTGATGGGCGGAATTCATAAAGCTCAGATTGAGATCAACCGCAAAGCACTTGCTGTTTTGGCCGTTGAGCATCCGGAAGCATTTAAAGCAGTTGTTGCGAAAGCAAAATCTGCCATAGCCTAAGGTTAAAAAAACTCATAAATAAAAAAAGCCCCGGTTTATTCCGGGGCTTTTTTTGTTTTTGGCTGAACCGCTTGCGCCCGCGTGAGGGATTGAAGCGGTAGCCCACAGGCGAGCTTGCGAGCCGAGGACTACAAGCGAAAAGCCCGACCTGAGCCTACGGCGAAGGGCACGCCCAAAACCAAAAAGCATACCACAAATACATCGAAACTAAGCTTGAGCTAAAAATTACGCCATGGCTGTTAAGTTCCGGACGCAAAGACACAATTAAATGGTTAAGGAATACATAAAAGTGGGATAAATACAGCATTTTTACGTCACTATTATTCTATTATATCTGATTATTAAAACCTCGCAAGGCGGCACAGCACTTTATGGCGCGTGGAACCCCGAATGGACAGCAGAAAAAGCTGATTATGCAGAGGAGCAGGATTTTAAGAAGCATCTGAAGTTATACGAATTGCATTAAAACAGCATTCGAAAGAATTTAAAAAAGCCCGAGTCCGATGGCAAATTATACGAAATTGCAGGCATGGCGTGGATGCAAAGCGAAAACGATGCAAAGCACATACCCAATTACTACCAAATTGGAACTACCACAAAAAAAGAATGCCAGAGATGTACTTGACACAAAAGACTCACTTTTTAAACAACTTAACACTTTGCATTAAAACCCTTACCACACCAATAACCACATAGAATACTATACTTATCGCCAAAACGTACCCCAATTGACTATATAATTCGCTCCAATTGGTGTGATACTTCACAATAGAGTACACATTTAAAAGAGTAGCGCATACAAATAGTACAAGCCAAATATAGAACTCCTTTTTAATCGATTTTGATGTTATGATGATTGGTTTCATTGCGCTTGATATTAAATAATAAACTCTTTTGGCATGGATAATTTCTCTCCCTTTTCGATGGCAATTTCGCCCAACATTGTCCAGATGCTGGCATTGTACCCCTCTTTTAATATTTTTTCGGGGGCACTCCCTTTGCGTACAAATTGAGTAAACGCTTCGAGTTGAAGTGACGTGTCCATATAATTGGTTGAATCTACAATATTTTCGCCCTTATAATTTACTGCCGTTTCGGGCACCCAACTGGCACCACCAATGGGTAATTTGTCAAAAATACCGTGTTCTACATCGTTAATAAGCTGCTGTATTCCGGGTGCGGCAGCCGGAGTTTCAAGATATTGCTTATTCACTTCAAATTCGATGGTGCCGGTGCTTCCCAAAATCTGTTCTTCTAACCCATATTTTTTATTGCTTGTCATCGAATCGTACACAAATTGAGTTCCATCATCGTACGAATAGATAAGAGCTATGTTATCGTTCACCTCGCGCCCATCGTTCCAATACCGTATACTACCCGTTCCCATTACCGAAACAGGCGTTTTTTGCAATGCCCAGTTGGCTACCTGAATTTGGTGCGACATCAATTCGGTGAGTAAGCCTGCCGAATACTCTTTGTATAAACGCCAATTAATTTGTCGTTCGTAGCTTAAATCGTTGTTTGGCAAACTGCGACGCCAATTGTTATTCCGATGCCAGTAGGCTCTTATTTGCCCAATTGTTCCCAATTTTCCATCGTGTATGCGTTGCATTCCTTCGAGGTACACCGGGTTAAACAACCGTTGATGACCTATTTGTAAAATTTTATTGGTGGCAATATGCGTATCGTACATCCACTTTGTTTGCTCGAGTGTGCGCGCCATCGATTTTTCGCAAAAAACATGAAGGCCGGTTTGCAAACAATCGACCGTTATTTGAGCATGACAATACAAGGGCGTTGCAATAATTACCGCATCCAATTGCTCTTTTTCAATCATTACCCTGTAATCGGCATAAGATTGAGGATTCAATTCCTTCTCTTTGCATAGTTTTACAGCATCCAAAAGATGTGGATTGTAATTGTCGCATAACGCCACAATGCGAATATTTTGTGCAACCGAAAAGGTGAGCAGGTGTCGTAACAATTCGCAACCACGACTACCAGTACCAATAATGGCCATGCGAACCATGTCGTTTGCCCCTCTAACGCTTTGCGCACTACTGCCAAAAGCACCAAGCCATGGCGATGCAGCCAAAGCCACTGCCGAACCTGTCATGGCCAAATGCTTAATAAAATCTCTACGGTTTTGATATTTTTTATCCATGATTATTTATATTACCAGGTACTTTTCGATGTTGAAATTTTGAAGAATATCGGCATGCAAGTGAGCAGGCGAAGCAATTAAGGTAGTGCTTAACACCTCGGCATCTATCGCATTATTACACTGAACCACAGCACTTTTGTCAATTTGTATGGGGTGATACGTGTGCGGATTTACAATATGCGCTATTTTTTTATCGGATGATTTTGAACTACTTACCGAAAGCGAATGATTTTGCAATTCCCATAAATAGGCACTGTCCAATATACCCGACAGCCCAAACGGCCAGAAATCGCCATGCGGATGCCGCCCTCGTGTTAAAACAGAGCTGCCCCCAAAACTCAAAAAACAATTTTTTAGCGATAACTCATCAATCATTTTCCCAATTTCGTTCAATGCAATCCCTTTGCCTATTCCTCCCAAATCGATGGAAACATTCTTTTGTAAAAAACGAACCGAACGGTTCATCGTATCTATTTCAATCCTTTTAGTTAAATCACGATCGACATTAACTCTATTGGGTTGTCCATTTTTATTGGCTTGATATACATTTCCCAACGTAACGTCAAAATAGCCTTGGGTCAACCTATGATATTCGATACCCATTTCCAACGTATTATACACTATTTCGCCGGGAAATACTGTGGAAACATACCCATTTTTATTCAAGTGATACAATTCGGACTCTTTATTATAGCGCGACATTAGCAACTCATACTTTTGTAGCGTTTCGAGTGCGTAGTTATATACACGATTATAAACCAATTGATTATCGCCCCAAAAAACCATATCCAATTGCGAATTCATTGCGACTATTGAATGATGATATAAATTTATGTTGCGTATCAATTGCATTCGAATCACTATTTTAAAAGTTTTTCGCATAATGCGAAAAGCCGACAACTCCCTTTTTGGGAATCGTCAGCTTACGCTCAAAAGTAGCTGAACAATACTAAAAATTGGGTGCCCACCCTTTTTCGTATTCACGTTTCCAAAGTTTCATTGCCTTATCGCTATTGGTGATATGTCCGTTTGTCGGATTACAAATAAGCACCTCACCCGTACGGTAAGCAATATTGGTTAAATGGCACAACAATGTACTTTTAACGCCATCGTCGATGGTTGAGTTCTGCTTTTCTTTACCACGAATAGCGTTGAAAAAGTTTTGCACATGGGAAGTTGATGTATCGCCACCACCACCAAGCTGTGTGCCGGCTTCTTCTTTCCCGCCGTTTGATTTGCTCGATTCGATCTCTTTTCCGGCCAAATCGTACAATACATATCCTCCGCGATCGACCCAAACCGTGCCTTTTGTGCCGTAAATAATAGTACCACGGCCACCTTTGCCATAAGTATTATAACCATTACGACTTTTGCCATCCCATTTAATGGTTTTATTTCCCGGAAACTTAAAGGTCGCATCCATGGTATCGTACATAGTCCATCCATCGTCAACAAAATGATTTTTTTCGCCATCTACCATTACTTTTTCGGGATACTCTACCTGTAAAGCCCAACGCGCTATATCAAATTCGTGTGTACCATTATTTCCCGATTCGGCAGTGCCATAATCCCACCCATACCAATGCCAATTATAATCCCACGTATCGTTTTCGTAACCTTTGCGGGGTGCCGGACCTTGCCACAAATCCCAATTGAGACCCGTAGGAATGGGCGCTTTGGTTGGATTTACAACACGCCCACGATTGTTAACATACAACGCCTTCGCTAAATAAGCCTCGCCAATAATGCCTTCGTGTATTTGCTTAATAATTGTATTGGACTGTACCGATGAGCGTTGTTGATTTCCCATTTGGATAATTTTGCCAAACTTTTTTTGCGATTTCAAGAGCATTTCGCCCTCGTAGGGATTGTGACTACAAGGTTTCTCGACATATACATGTAATCCGGCTTCGTTGGCCAACCAAGTTCCCGGTGCATGCCAATGGTCGGGTGTTGCATTGATGATTGCATCTAAGTTTTTGTCGGCAATTACTTTAAAAAAGTCGGCTTCTAATTTTGGCTTGTAATCTATTTTACCTGCAAAATTTTTGGCAGCATTTGCCATCTGACTCTCCATTACATCGCACAGATAGAGAAGATTAACATTACTTTTGGGGCTTGCAATAGGATCGTAAAATGCACCTAACCTACGCCCTAAGCCAATTATTGCTACGTTCAACCGATCGTTAGCCCCGGGTATTCGTCTGTAACTTTTAGCACTCATGCCCATACCGCCTAACGTAAGGGCAGCAACACCAAATGCCGACTTTTTAAGAAAATCTCTTCTCGAATTACTATTTTCTGATGTCATTATTATTTCATTTTAAATTATCCGGAAGTTGATATTGTCACCTTCCGGAGTTTTATTCAACTATAATTCTTTGATTTTTATATTTTTGAACCGCACATTATTGCCATGATCCTGCAATAATATATTTCCTGATTCGGCTTCACCAAATTTTGGCCAATCTTTATATTTGCTTCCGGCAACCAGTTTTCGCCAATCGGCAGTACCACGCTCATATTCAACAACTTTAATCCCGTTAAGAATATGTTTTACTTTATTTCCTTCGACCACCACGCATGCACGATTCCAATTTCCAATTCCGTTTACATATTTTTCGGTAGGCAGGTATGGATTAAAGGTTTTTCCGTTGGCGCGTATCAAATCATACAACGAACCCATTGTGCGATTACCATCTTTCCCAAGTTTGGCATCCGGATGATTTTGATCGTCGAGTATTTGAAACTCGCATCCAATCGACGATCCGGCACCTTTATTCAATTCGGTATCTACAAAATATTTAATTCCACTATTAGCTCCTTGGGTAATCTGAAAATCGAGTTCGAGGATGAAGTTTTTGTACTTTTTAATAGTTACAATATCGCCACCATTGGTCGATTCGCCACCATTTGAGGCCAGCACTTCGAGAATACCATCACCCATTTTCCATCCGCTTGTAGGAAAATGATCTAATTTAGCTCCACGCCAACCGGCTGAAGTTTTTCCATCCCACAACAATTTCCAACCATCGGCGATTTGCTCTTTTGTAAGCGTATTGGTTAAATAGCTTACCTGAGGTGCGGTAGTTTTACCAATCTTTGCGAAATCTTTCGACGTAAGGCTACTTAATTTAATATTTTTCCATCGTATTTCCTTGCCTTCTTTACCTTTATCCGAACCAATGGCATGAACTTGAAGACCAATAAAACCGGTTTCTACCGATTCTTCCAGCAAATTGGCCGTTGCAATGCCATTTACCCAAGTAACAAAATGATTGTCGAATGCAATTACCTTAAAATGATTCCATTCGCTCTTTTTGAACGCCGTTTTTGCCTTGGGATTATATTCCATAGGATATCTCCACCCTTTTCGACCCTCGTCATAAACACCGCCAGCCCAGCCACGTTGCGTATCTTCACACTCAATTTGAGGACCAAAAACCCGACCATTATTAATACTGCTTACACTTTGGCTCCGAATTTGAACGCCCGAATTTAACCCTTCGTCAATACGCATATCGTACTCTAAAACAAAATTGGTATAATTGTTATCGGTAACCAAAAATGTATTGGGCGAACCGGCTTTTGAGATTCCGATAATCTCTCCATTTTCGATTCGGTATTCGGCAGTGCCATTTAAAACATGCCAACCCTTTGTGGTTTTTCCATCAAATATTTTAATCTCTTTTGGCTTTGCTACCACTAAAAAAGGTGAGATAGCAACAAATAATGTGATTAGATTTTTGAGATACATATAACAATACTTTAGTAAATTAGTAGTACGAAGATACTTATTAACAAAGCCTTACAGAATCTTATTTGTCTCAAAAATTGCCGTTAATATCTCAAAACAGATTAATTTTAAAACAATGCATATATTCGGCAACAATAAATATTAAATTAGCGTACTTTATATTTTTCGATGAAGCAATTTTGCACGATACTATTTGCAATATCTATTATTCTCAACATTGAGGCGCAACAAGCGCGTTTCGATCGGTTTGATGTATCCAACGGATTATCGCAAAATAACATTAACTGTCTCGAACTTGATGAATATGGCAATATTTGGGTTGGCACATTAGACGGTCTAAATCGCTATTGCGGTAATTCGTTTCAACCATTCAATCCCAACAATCCCAATCAAGGTTTCTTTCCCGGGAATCATATTGTGGCTCTGGGCAAAGGATTGCATGGTAATATGTGGATTTTAATTCGTGGAAGCGGGCTGTGCGAATACAAAGCATCGACAAACTCTTTTAAACCGTTTAACCAAAAACTATTTGCACCGTACAACCTCGAACAGTCTATATTTATTATTCAAACGAGCGATTCACTTTTATGGTTTACAAACGGTACTGACTTGATTTTATGGGAAATTAATACCACAAAAATTACCACATACCGTACTACCGAAAAAATTCGAAAAATTATAGCCTTTGATAAGGAATCGGTACTGATTGGCGGCAATTTTGGCATCAAAAAAATCACTAAGAAAACAGGAAAAAATCAACCAATATTAACCGCAATCACAAATTTCGACCAACCCTGTTATGCCCTTGTTTCAAAAAACAATAAGATTTATACGGTTTGCAAACAAGGTATTTTGGCACTTACACCTAATCTTTCGATTGAGCAGTATTGTATCCGTTTTGACAACAACAACTTTGCCGACAAATTAAATCGGATTGTCGATTTTGCGATTACCGACGATTCGTATTGGTTGGGTGGTAATGGATTTCTAAATCGTTTTACCCTTGAAAACAACCAATACCAACAACAACAATTTAATTACGAATCAAATAATAAATTTGCATACAAAGGGTACAACATAACCCGGATGATTGAAGATAAATTTCAAAATATATGGATTGGGACACGTAAAAACGGGTTGTTTCATTTCAATTATTCGAAAAATCAATTTCAACATTATGCATGGGATTACAGCACAACTACCGATCCCGAAACCGATCCGGTAAGGGCAATATGCAAAGCATCGGATGGTAAATTGTGGTTAGGGTTCGACCGTCAAGGTGTTGGTGTCATATTGCAAGACGGAACATTTAAGTATTTCACCCATTATTACACCAAATCGAATAAACAGAAAACAATCGAAAATGTGCGCGAAATATTTGAAGACAGCAATAACGAGATATGGATTGGCGAAAATACTAACTTATGCTATTACAATGCCGATAAACAACGAATAGAAACAGCAGACAGTAAATACAATTTGTATTGTACCTTTCATAGTTATGCCATAAAAGAGTTTACTCGGGGAAAAATTACCATTACAGCAGAACAAAACATCTTGGATTTTGATAAAAAAAAGGGAATCTATGCCATCACCAAACTTCCACAACCTATTGCCGGGACTATACGCGACATTACGGTCGACAAATACGGCAACCGATGGATCGCACTCGATTTTAAAGGTGTTGCAAAAATAGCGGGTAATGATGGCTCAATGAGCAATATAACCACCCATTCGCACCATTTATCCGACAATAAAGTGTATGCGCTACTGGCCATTGGCGATAGTCTTTGGATTGGAACAAACAAAGGACTCAACCTATTTAATATCAAAAAAGGAACGATTGAAAAGGTATTTTACGAAGAAGATGGACTTTGCAACAATGTGATATACAGCATAAGCAAAGACAAATTGAACGATTTATGGATAAGTACAAATAGAGGAATTAGCCATTTCGATCATCAATCATCGGTATTTACAACTTATTTGCCTGCCGACTATTTTATGGATGATGCCCATTTCACAACCCATAACGGCACAATTTTTTATGGCGGCTATACCGGGGTTATATCGTTCGATCCAATAAATGTTAAGCAAAACCGCCCCGTTATAAAACCGCGTATCGAAAAAATTTCGTTATTCAACACCCCAATTTATCAAGGCGATACCATTGATGGAGATGTAATTTTAAATCAGCCGATTGACCAGGCGAAACAAATAGATTTTAAATATACCCAAAACTCATTTTCTATCGAATTTAATGCCTATCCATTTGATTATCCTAATTCAAACCACTTAAGATACCGACTATTAGGATTTCAAAATGAGTGGATTGATTGTAAAAACCAACAAATGGCAACCTATACAAACATTGCGCCCGGGAAATATATTTTTCAGGTACAAGTATCACCATTTAGTACAAATTCCGAAAACAGCACCGACCTTGAAATTAACATAGCCCCTGCATTTTGGATGACCGCATGGTTTAAAATAGTGTTGACTTCTTTGCTTTTGTTAATGTTGCTCGTACTATACCGGTTACGGGTAAAACAGATTAAACAACGCAATAAATGGCTCAGCATAAAAGTGGAAGAGCAAACCTCCGAACTTCGAAAACAAAACACCACAATAGTCGAAATATCGCAAAAGTTGCATGAAGCCGATCAATCAAAGCTTCAATTTTTCACCAATATTTCGCACGAATTTCGCACCCCGCTCACCCTAATTCTGGGGCAAATCGAAACCCTGCAAAGCGAGTCGAAAAGCAGCATCAAATCAATAAAATCGAATGCGCATAGGTTGTTACGGTTAGTCAATCAACTAATCGATTTGCGTAAACTCGATCAGGATCGAATGCCGTTGTCGGTTACTTATTTTGATATTGTTTCGTATGTGCGCGAAATAGTAGCATCCTTTCAATCGTTAGCCGAACAAAAAAACAGCACGCTTATCACCAATTTCGCCACCGAATCGTTGCATGTTTGGCTCGATATGGATAAAACCGAGAAAATTTTGTATAATCTGTTGTCCAATGCCATAAAATATTCTAAAAATGGGCAAGCCATTGAAATATCAATTTTGACAGACGAAACCACTTTTACATTAGCGATTCGCGACCATGGTATTGGCATTCCTAAAAATGAGGTGGATAGGATATTTGACCACTTTTACCGTGCCGAAAACAGACCCGTAAATTCGGATGGACATGGCATTGGATTGTCGATGGTTAAAGCCCTAACACAGATACAACATGGAACTATCGAGGTCGAAAGCGAAATTGAGAAAGGCAGTTGTTTTCGATTGAAATTTAAATTAGGAAAAGCCCATTTTACCGCTGCCGATTTTGGCAACGAGAATAAAGAAAACACCCCATGTTATGCTGATGATTACGAAATTAAGCCTTCGTTAAACATTGCACATTTGGGCGGCAAAAACATTTTAATTGTTGAAGACAATCAAGAATTGGCCACGTTTATTGCATCGCTGTATGAACCCAATTTTTCGGTAAAAATTGCAGCCAACGGAAAAATTGCCCTCGAAATGATGCAAACATTTCATCCCGAAATAATTATTTCGGACATCATGATGCCCGAAATGGATGGAATTACATTTTGTAAAATAGTGAAATCGGATATCGAAACTTCGCATATCCCCATTATTTTACTCACAGCAAAAACCGACATCGATACCCAAATGGTTGGTTTTGAACAAGGAGCCGACGACTATATCGAAAAACCATTTAACAATAAGATACTTATAGCCCGAACATACGCACTTTTACTTAATCGCGAAAAAATACGCGATCAATTTAAACAATCGGCAAACAAAATTCCGGCTTCATCCAACCTATCGCCACGCGAACAAGAATTTATCAAAAAGGTAAATACCACCATCGACACTCATTTTCACGATTCGCTTTTTACCATTGAGGTTCTAAGCGAAAAAATGAATATGAGCAGAGCTACATTTTATCGAAAATTTTCGGACTTAACAGGGACCTCACCTGCCGATTATATTCGAAAAGTGAGACTTCGGAATGCATACCATTTACTCGATACTTCTACAATTTCGATTGCAGAAATATGCGAAAAGTCGGGATTTCAAAGCGTATCGCATTTTCGAAAATGTTTTAAGGATGAATTTGGACAATCACCCTCCGAGATTCAAAACGGCAGATGATTACTAAAAATATCTTAACCCAAACGCCTACATGACTTATAATGTAGTAATTCCATTTGCGACAATCAAATAGAACTCAAAAAGGCACCACTATAATGGTCTCTAAATTCAAACTGGTACGATCGCGACCATGGGCCTTAAATATAGCCGTAAAATGAGATTGATCTTTCAGGTATTTGTCACTAAAACTTTTCAATGAGTCACTATTGGTAAAATAGTCGACTGTTGCCACTACACCCATATCGTGCATCGAAAAAAAGAAAAGTTGTTCGGTGGAATGTGGTCCCTCGATTTTGGAGACAATAGCCATGTCGTATAAATCGGGGTTACTGGCAATAGATATGGTTGTATCTTTGGTGGAACCGGATTTTTTGATGGTCACTTTATCGTTCTTTAGCTTACAAAGCGGATTGAGGTCGTTGAAAAGCGTAAGAAACTTACCTTTATCCCGAATCATGCCAACATAAATGGAGTTACCCTCTTTTATATCATTATATGTAGCTGTTGTGGCATTTCTGATTTTAAACTCCGTATGGTATTTATAGAATAATTTTGAAAGGCTATATGTAGCCAACACGGCCATATCGGTAACATAATAATAATTTGAGGGAACGACCTTCTCTTTTAAATCGGGGTTACGTTCAATCATGGCATAAAAATCTTCAGTCCCGTTTATATTATAATCCCTGGTCCATCCCTCGGCCCCGGAAATCGTTTTACCCCTAAACCCGAAAGCATCACCCACATACAGCGTGGTGCCATACCCATTATCAAAAACACGTTTCCAAATGGCCGGTTTTCTATCAGGCCAAACATTAACCAATAATAAACCCAATGTAATAACTAAAAGAAAGTATGGCAAAATTTTAAAAAAAGGATACCCGTTTTTGTGTACTGCTAAATCATGTTCTGCCTTTTCGAATCGTAAGCGATACTGCCCCTTATCGATACAAATTCGCCACAAATTATCTTTACCTTCTTCATCGTAGTAATCCTGAAGTTTTTTACGTAAGTTATAAATACTTACGCGAACACGGTTATTATTGCCAGTTTCGGAATCATTCTTTTGTCCAAAAAAATCAATATCAATAATGCTCTCTTTCAAAAAAGCACCATCAATATCTGCATTCGACAAATATCGCAACAATGCAGAGCTGGTAGACGCTTTTTTAAACGTTTTGCTTAGCAAAATCTCTTCAACCAATTGCAGTTTTTCTTCTTTCGACAAATCGACTAATACTCCCATGTTTTTATTACACTAAGGCAATCTAATCCAAAAATTCCCACATTTATACTATCATTTTTATAATGAACCATTTAAAGATCAAGATTAACCGTTACAAGTACCGTTACAATGGGTTAAAGATAGGTTGTTTATTCATTTATTCCAATATTTGGTTCTGAATAAAATAGCGTATTAAAAATTGATCCGGCAAACAATTTAAAATACAAACAGAACTACAGCGGTTCAGACTAAAAAACATGAAATATGAAGATTGAACATTTTGCAATACAGGTAAATGAACCTGAAGCAGTAGCCCAATGGTACGTTAATCATTTCGGGTTCAGCATAAAACGTTCGGCAGAATTACCTGTTCCGGTGCGTTTTTTGGCAGATGAATCGGGCGATGTAATGATTGAGATTTATAATAACCCTGCGGCAACAACGCCGGACTACAGTGCAATGCATCCCTTGATATTACATTTGGCATTCGTTTGTAAGAATGTTGAGAAAACCACGGCGCGATTAACGGAGGCAGGGGCAACGGCGGTTTCGGGTCCCGATTATATGCCAAATGGCGATATTTTGGCCATGTTGCGCGATCCATGGGGACTTGCAATTCAACTGTGTGACCGTAACGAGCCAATGATTTAATAAGCGAACAACAATAACAATTAAATATGAAAGAAATAAAAATCAGCGTTCTGATAGCGATATTTACGTTATCGCTTTTAAATGCCGGTGCTAAACAAAAAGCATCAATTCCAAAGGCAGAAGAGATAAAAAACCTTTGCAACCGAGTGGCCGACTGGCAGATAGCCACATTCGACAGCATGGGTGTTTACAGAGCATTACCTCCGGGAAAAGAAAAAAAACCTTGGAATAATCGCAACCGATACCACGATTTGGAATGGGAATGCGGTGCACTTTATGCCGGCATGTACGAATGGTATACAGTGTCAAAGAATCCAAAATACATGAACTGGTTGACCGATATTGGTCAACGAAACAATTGGAAATTACACACCCGTATGTTTCATGCCGACGACCATGTGGTTGGACAATTTTATCTGAATCTTTACAACTATACAAAAAAAGATTTCATGATGCAACCCACAAAAAACCAATTTGACATAATGCTCGATAGTGCATTTAGCTCGAAATGGCAATGGACATGGTGCGATGCACTGTTTATGGCGCCACCGGTATGGGCACGACTCGCCAAAATCACCAACGATCCAAAGTATCTCGATTATATGGATGAGCAATACCATATGACTTACGATATTTTGTGGGACAAACAGGAACAACTTTTTTTCAGAGACAAATCGTATTTGGATCAAACCGAAAAGAACGGTCGTAAACTCTTCTGGGCTCGTGGTAACGGATGGGTATTTGGCGGATTGGCATTGATGATACCAGATTTCCCCAAGGACTGGAAAGGGACCCCTTTCTATACCGATCTTTTCAAACAAATGGCCGAAACATTAAAGAAAATTCAACGTCCCGATGGCACCTGGTCGTCTGGATTACTAGGCGATGTCAATGACTATCCAAGCATGGAAACCAGTGGCACATCATTTTTCACCTTTGGGTTAGCATGGGGCCTAAACAATGGCATTTTGGATAGAGCCACGTATGAACCGGTTTTACTAAAAGCATGGGATGCACTTACAAAATGTGTAAATAAAGATGGGATGCTGGGATATGTTCAGGCTGTAGGTGCTGCACCAGGCAACAGTTCAAAAGAATATACCGAAGTATATGGTACAGGTGCATTTTTAGCAGCTGGCTCCGAAATGTATAATTTTGTGCAGAAATTCGACCCGGCAGTTGCGAAAAATAAAAAATCTGATGCGACACTTTTTATGCATGATGGCGGTTGGTGCTGGTACCAGGATCCACGTGTGGTGATTAACAACGGCAAGTTGGTAATGGGTGGACTTAGCGGTGTAAGCGGCGATGTGCGTTTAGGCGTTTTCGATTTAAAATCGAAAAAAGCTGATGGCGAAATTGTTTTACATCAAAACTTTGAGATTGACGACCACGATGTTCCGGCACTTTTCGTGAGACCCGACAACAGTATTTTGGCTGTTTGGGCAAAACATGCCAAAGAAAAAGTCCATTATTACAATATCTCTTCTACAGACAATTATTTGAATTGGGGCGAACGGCAAGTGTTTCAACACGATTATGACTACAAAACCGGCGTGACTTATATGAACCTTTATTACATAAAAAACGAAAAACTTTTATACAACTTTTTTCGCGATGGTTTAAACTTCAATCCTTCATTTATAACCTCCACCGATTTTGGCAAAACATGGGGCAATCGCACCCACTTTATATCGAACGATGTTTCCGGAAGGCAACGCCCATATGCCCGTTATTTGCAAAAAGACGACAATACAGTGGGCGTTTCGTATACCGATGGCCATCCGCGTGATTTTGGCAATAGCTTGTTTTATGTAGAATTTCGTAACGGCACATTTTATAATGTAAACGGCACAAAGATAAAAGATCTCGCAGATGGGCCGTTACGCACCTCCGAAGCCGAAAAAATTTACAAAGGGAGTGAAACCAAACAAAAACAGGCTGGTTGCGAAAGTGTGCCAAATAGTGCATGGACCTGTGCCATGGCAAAAGATAAAAAGAACAACCCTGTGATTGGATATACGTTGTATCTGAATAATAACGACCACCGGTTTCGTGTGGCTACATGGGACGGAAAAAAGTGGAACGACCGCGAAATTGCCTATGCCGGAAAGTGCCTCTATCAGGTGGAAAGCAGCTATACCGGTTTAATGACATTCGACCCCGAAGACCCGACAAATGTTTATATCTCTACTGATGTAAACCCGTCGACAGGCGAAGATTTAGGGGGAAAGCATGAGATATATTCAGCGAAAATAAAAACTAACGACAATATAGCCAGCATAAAATGGAAGGCTTTAACCTCCGGTTCAACCGAAAGAAATATACGCCCAATTGTTGTAGCCAAAGATGGCTATAAAGTGTTACTTTGGCTATGTGGCGAATGGAATACCTTTGTGAATTATAACGTGGACGTGGTTGGCAAAATATTGGCCAAGCCATAATTAAAATACTTATAACAAAAAAACGGCCATACAATGCATTTATGCTTGTGTGGCCATTTTAACACAAAACAACTATTGTTATTGCAAAATATTGCGAAAACACCTTGCAAAGTATATCCGGTTCTAATACCAACTGGTTTATGGTTGAACCGCAAATGAAGCGGAGGAATCAATAACTTTTCCTGTTACAGTCGATGCATTCTTAAACTATCAAATGCATAAAAGGTAATATACACATAACAGAGTAAAGGTAAAACCATAGCAAAAGCCATAGTGGTTTGTTCGGCCAAAAGCCCCATTAACGGTGGAAAAACGGCACCACCGACAATGGACATTACCAATACGGAACCCCCTGCTTTTGTAAGATTTCCTAACCCTTTTACCCCTGAAGCAAAATTGGTCGGGTACATCAACGACATGAAGAAACTGGTTGAAAAAATGCACCAAACGCCAATCCAGCCCGGGAATAAGACTCCAATACTTACCAATATCATGTTTGCTACGGCGTAAAACCCCATCAGCTTTGCCGGAGCAATAAATTTCATGAAATAAGTAGCAGAGAACCGTCCGGCACCAAAAGCCAGCAATGTTCCTGTAAGCATGAATCCGGCAAACTTTTCGCCCTGGCCGGTATAGTCCAGTACATACTGAATAAAGAAACTCCAGGTACCTACCTGCGCACCGTTGTACAAAAACTGCGAGATAACGGCTTTCACGAAATGAGGATGCTTCAATAATTCGCGGTAATTGCCGCCACCAGCATCGTTGTGTTCAACCTCAACTTTCGGAAATCGGGCTTTGGCCATCAACAATGTCCAGATCAACACAACCGTTCCGAGTATTAAATAAGGTTTCACCACACGCATGATTTCGCTGGTCAGAAAATGATCGTAGGTTCCGGCATTTTTCATTAGCTCCACCGCCTTTTCGTCGGGTTCAATTCCTGAAAAGATAAAAAGAGTACCGATTAGCACCCCGAGAACTGCTCCAATCGGATTAAAAGCCTGCGAAAAATTCAAACGGCGCTCGGAAGTTTTCGGGTCGCCAAGTTCAACAATAAACGCATTGGCACCGAGTTCAAGAAATGCCAATCCGCTGGCAATAATAAACAACGATCCCAAAAAGAAAATATACTTGCCAATAAATGCCGAAGGCCAAAATAAAATAGTACCAAAACCAAACAATAACATTCCAAATATTAAACCCGATTTATAGCCATATTTACGCATAAAGGCCGCTGCCGGAATAGGAATCAGAAAATATCCCATATAAAAAGCAGATTGTACCAAGCCTGCATTTAAACGATTTATTTCGAACGATTTCATAAACTGACGAATAAGGATATCGTTGAGATTGTTGGGGATACCCCAAATTAAGAACAATGTTGTTACCAGCACGAATGGCCACACAAATCGCGAATCGAATAATTTAGCATTCTCTTTCATTCACGGGATTATTAATATTTCGATAAAGAAGTTGGGACATTATTCAGCAAAGGCACAATTTTAAAGCAAACGGCATAATCCGAAGGTAGTTCTTTTGGCAACATAATCTCCAAATTACCTTGACTCTGTGTAAAAGTCAACTTTCCAGAAGTACCTAACAACTCAACCGATTTAATTTTATGAAAATTATAAGTTGAAAAAGCTTTGATTACAACTTTCGACTCCGGTTTCCCACAAGCAAAAGCAAATATAGTATCGCCTTTGGTTGTAAATCGAAAATCCAGGGCAGTGAGTTCGGCCATTCGTTTAAAATGTCCGCCGTTTGCCAAAGTTGGACCTTCGCCAAATATTGTATAAGGGCGGGTTCCGTAGATGCCTTCGCCATTAACTTTGAGCCATTTGCCAATTTCTTTTAGAAGAGCTACGGCTTTATCATCCAATGTACCATCGGCTCTTGGCGGCACATTCAATAGCAGATTTCCATTTTTACTGACAATGTCTACCAACTGGTCGATGACGTATTTAGGTGAATTGTATTTATCGCCATTGGTCCAAAACCAATCACCAATCGAATCGTCGGTTTGCCATGGCAACGCACTAATACCCGATAACTGACCGCGTTCCACATCTTCAACCGCAACGCCATCTCGTATTTGGTCGCCATGATATGGTTGAGTACCTCCATAGTTTTTGATATTCATCACGGCTTCTAATTTTCCCTTATTATTTTTCATGTTCGTATTGTAATAATACGCCATCAGTTTACGACCGGTTTCTCCAAAAGGAATACCTCCATCAAAATAAAAAAGGTCGGGTTTGTGCTGGTCGAGCAAATCTTTTTCCCTTAAAAAATAGTCTTCAATGACCTCCGCAGGTGGGTTCATAGCATAGTGAGGACCATTTTCGGAAAAACCCTCGTATTTTTTGAAATACAATCCGGCATACTTTGGATCGTTGCCATCATATGGAACTCCGGCATACTCGCCTTCTTTATCAGCACCTTTATTCACGGCAAACCAATTCCAGCTTCGTTCGAGATGCGAAGTAACGCCCCATCGCAAACCCGATTTACGAACTGCGGTTTCCCATTTGCCAATAATATTTTGATGTGGTCCGTGGTTCACGCTGTTCCATTCGTGGTGCTTCGAATCCCACAGGTCAAAATTATCGTGATGCATAGCCATTGCTACAATATATTTGGCTCCTGCCTCTTTAAACAAAGCAACTAAACTCTCCGGATCAAACTTTTCGCCCTTCCACATCTCCACAATGTCTTTGTATCCCACTTTCGAGGGGTGACCGTAATGTTCCAGGTGATATTTGTATTGGCGTGAACCTTCGATATACATATTCCGAGCGTACCAATCGCCGGCAGCTGGTACTGTGTAGGGATTCCAGCAAGTCCATATTCCAAATTTGGCATCACGAAACCAATCGGGACAACGATAATTTTCGAGCGATTTCCATGAGCTATCGAACGATTTTGGCTGCCCATTAGCCACACAGTAAAAAAAGACAGTGCAAAATAAAAAAAGGACTTTCATAACTAGTTATTTAACATTAACAGTTTTTAATAATGCAAAACTAAAGCATTGCCATATTTAAAAATTTCACTATCATTGCAATTAGTTGGATAATCTTACGATATGAGCATTAGCTTCAATTCAAATATCAAATTACTAATGGGAGGTTCGTACTGCGGTGGAACCGAATGGAACAAACCTGCCAACGATATCGACAAATGCTTCAAGTTGTACTATATCCGCCAAGGCCATGCAACTATATCCGACAAAAAAGGAATTTACGATTTAGTAGGACCCAACTTATACTTCATAAACGGAAATGTGATACAGTCGCAGAAATGCATAAAGAAAATGGTAGTCGACTGGGTACATTTTAAGCCCGACTCTGTCTATTTTAATTATATCTTACAATTTATACCATCGGTTCAGTTACTTAACCTCGAGCAGCATCAATCTTTTATACCATTATTCAGAGTATATAACCCATACTTTTTAAAAAGATTAAATGAAGCAGATTCGCGCATTGCACAACTCGAAATACAATCGTTAATACAATTTGCGATTGCACAAATATTCCGGCTAAACAATCAAATATTAGTCGACAACGAAAGTTCAATTTTGCGATTACTGCCGGCACTTGAATTCATAAGCAATAATTTTACACAAGTAATAAGTTTGAAACAAATTGCTGAAGTTTGTTTTCTATCGCCAAACTATTTCCACCGGCTTTTCACTAAAAGCTTTCATGTTTCACCATTGAATTATATAAGGCAAATGCGTATGGAGGAAGCCATTAGACAACTGGTTTATACAAACAGAACCGTAAAGGAGATTGCATTTGACACCGGCTACGAAGATGAAGCCTATTTTTCGCGCACATTTTCGAAAATTTACACTATCAGTCCGGGCAAATACCGAAAACAATTTAACCGAAGATTACCTTAGTAAAGAGACCTCACTAATTCAAAAAAGATTCAAAACGCAACCGATAATCCACAGATTATAAGATTGTCCAACTTTTTAAAACAATAATCCAAAGGTTTTTTCTCCGAATTGCTACAACTTTGTGTTTGTATTTTTTATCTTATTTATCATGAAGGAGTCAAAGGTTCAGAAGAAGTTTATGCCGGACAGCCGTATACAGTCCTTAATCGATCGTCGATTACAATTGGTAATCGGCCAAAAGCGCCACGTATTGTGCGACAATGCCGAGTTTTTGGTTTATCACTGGTCGGGTAAAGCCTCAACGTTTGCTCCTGCAACCGGCGAACATGCCGATACTGAACACCGCATCGAAATTGGCGATCACAGTGCAAGGGTCGATAATGGAATGGCTTTCCCTTATACTCAGGAAATTCCATCGCGTAAAGAAGGTTTTGAATACACCGCACTAAACTGGGCAAAAGATTATGCGTTTTTCATCGATCACAGTCCGGCTGAAGTGTATGAAAACGAAACCATTGTTGGTGAATTTCACTGGCAACTCGACGAAGCACGACATTTTCAGTATCCCGACGAACAAAAGGAAGCCGGCTTTTTAGCACGCGAGTTGGGTGCCGGAGGAATCAGCTTTACCCATACTTGTCCCGATTTAAGTATTGGTCTAAAATTAGGTTGGCCCGGATTGTTGGAAAAAGTTAGAAAGTACAAGAAAATACATCAAGAGAATAACGATCAGGAAAAAATAGATTACCTGACCGGTTCTGAAATAATAATAGAATCAATCATCCGATATATCAGTCGCCATGCCGAAAAAGCCAAACAACTGGCCGAAAATGAAACCAATAACGAACAAATAAATCTTTACCTCTCGGTTGCCCAAACTTGCGAGGCATTAGCAAAGCGTGCACCTAAAACATTACACGAAGCGGTGCAGTGGATTTGGATGTATCAGGTTGTAGAACGCATGCACGGGCATGGAAACGGTTACGGCAGAACAGATCAGTTGTTAATCGACTATTACAGAAGCGACATCGAAAAAGGCAATATTACACGGCAAGAAGCCCGCGAAATCGTCGGTGAAATGTATATTAAATACGGAAGCTACACTGCTCTTGGCGGTCGTTTGCAAGATGGCAGCGATGCCACCAACGAAATGAGCTGGGTTTGCCTCGAAGCTTACGATTTAGTGGGCGGAATCAATCATTTAGGCGTAATGTGGCATCCTGAAATGAATCCGGAGTTTTATGCCTATGCCAACGACATTTTAACCCGCCATGGATGCGGCGTACCAACGCTGGTGAATTACGATGTTTTAAAAGCCAGCGAAATACGCAGCGGCTACAAACCCGAAGATGCCTGGAATGTGTCGTACAGCGGGTGCCAGTGGTATTGCGGGGTTGGAACCGAATACAACGATCAGGACGTGAACAGTTTGGTATTGATAAAACCGATGCAGCGCGCTATTCAAATGAGCATCGAGCAAAATGTAGATTTGTTTGAAAAACTATGGAACTTCTATATTGAAGAAGTTGACAAAACAGCAAACGCCTTGGTCGATTTTAAAAATGCGACCTACAAATGGCAGGCAAAAGTTTGGCCCGAAATGGTGACTTCGTTTTGCATGCACGATTGCATCGAAAAGGGAAAAGATTGCACCGACATTGGAGCGGTTCGATACAACTATACTTCGGTAAATGTATTGGGAGTACCCAATGTTTCCGACTCGTTGTACGCTATCAAAAAACTGATTTTCGAGGACAAAAAATACACGCTTGCCGAAATGCAGGCGGCAATTGAAAATGACTGGGAAGGCAATGAAATTATGCGCCAACATTTCTTAAACTGTTCGAAATTTGGGAACGATGAGAATGATAGCGATGCGATGGCGATTCGTGTTTCGGAAAACGTGCGCGAGATATTGGAAAGCAAGCGCAACATCAAAGGGTTCTGTTTCCGCCCATCGTTGTTCCAGTACATGGGGCACACCTACGCCGGCCCAATGATGGGCGCAACACCCGACGGCAGAAAAGCGGCAGAACCATTGGCACACGGTATGAACCCAATGCACGGTCGTAACAAAAATGGCATTGCAGCCACTGTTGAATCGTTCTGTAAACTTGATTTCGCGAAATATCAGGGTGGTTCGTTCCAGATTGAACTTACACCAAACTTCTTCAAAGCAGGAGTCGATTCAGGAAAATTGATGGATGCCTTTTCTCAAAATTTCTTCCGCAAAGGCGGAGTTCAAATTAATTTCAACTTGGTAGATTTATCGGTATTGGAAGATGCCATGAATCATCCCGAGAATCCCGAATACCACGACATCAACGTAAAAGTAACCGGCTATTCGAGCCATTTTGTTACCATGGACAAACGTTTTCAGAAAGAGTTTATTGAGCGTGTGAACTATAAGAATCTGTAAGAGCTATATTTTCTACTAACTACTAACATATCGGATATATGAAATTAAATTTAAGTTCCTTCAAATTATCGTTTACATCGAAAAAAGTCGTTTCGGTTTTGACCGTGAGTCTTTTAATGGCTTGTACTGAGAAGCCTAAGGATTTTGAACCAACTGTTAAATCGCTTCAGCAATATGAAACCCCCGAATGGTTTGGCAAAGCCAAGTTCGGTATCTGGGTTTGCTGGAATGCCTACACCGTACCGGCAGTAGGCGACTGGTATGCACGAAACATGTACATCGAAGGGCATCCTCATTACAAATACCATATTGAACATTACGGACATCCGTCAAAATTTGGTTACAAAGACATTATCAACCTTTGGAAAGGCGAAAAATTCGATGCCCAGGAACTGGTGGATTTGTTTGTAGAATCTGGCGCAAAATACATTGTGGGCATGGCCAACCATCACGACAATTTCGATTTGTGGAACTCAAAATATCAG
>QKHT01000244.1 GCA_003249935.1 Bacteroidota bacterium | reverse complement strand
TTCGAAGGAATAAGGTCGAATGAAAACGCACGTGAATCCTGTTCGGAACTTGGTGCCACAGCATTATTGAGTAACACCGAGTTGTACCGCTCGGCCAAACCACGTACAATCACAAACCGACCGTCGCGAATGGTTATGCCCGGTCCACGACGAATCACTTCTGCGGCATCTTTATCTACCGAGCGCGAAATTTGTTGCGACGAAATACCACTCACAATCATGGCACTGGCTTTTATCGAACTCATCATGGCCATTTCGGTACCCGTTTTTCGCGTGGCACGAACCGTAACATCTGCCATGGTAGTGGTTATAGGTTGGAGTTTGATATTAAGTATCTGGGTTTCTCCATTTTCCAGATCGGTTCTTATAATCTGTTTTTCGAACAATCTGTTTTTCGAACGAAACAAACGAAAAAACAACATTTGCCGCACCTGTTGGCACATTCGTAATAACAAAATTGCCATCAAAATCCGAAACAGTGCCAATGGTAGTTCCCTGAACCAAAACATTACATCCGAAAAGTTTTTCGCCGGTTACGGCATCAACAATGGTTCCCTTTATGGTCCCCGTCCCTCCAAAAGCGAGGAGATTAATAGTTACAAATAAAATTAATAAAACTGCCTTCTTCATTGTCTTCTTTAAAAATATACCGGTGCAAAGGAACGACCTGCATATTTTGAAACTGCGAAAAATGCATTACGAAACGAAGACATGTTTGCAAAGATTCCGTTGCATAAAGCAGCCAAAAAGACAAAAAAAATGCCGGCAAACTTTTTAACCGGCATCTATCTTATTTATTTACTGTACTTTATTCATCTATTCCATGTAACATTAAGATGGCATCATTTAGCATCGGAACAATTTCGGCCAAATATTCACCAGCCAAATTCATATTTCCGGGCAAAGTATAAACCAACGTTTGATCAATAACCCCGGCAACACTACAATTAAGCAATGCGGTCCTGTTATCGGCACCAATTTTGGTTCGAATATAATCCATGACTCCGGGAATCTCCTTATCGATAAGTTTATGTACCACTTCGGGTGCTACATCACGAGGCCCGAAACCAGTGCCCCCGGTAGTAACAATAATATCGGCACCACCATAAAGTGCCGCATGAAATGCTGTACGAAGTTCAACCGTATCGCTCGCTACCACCACACGTGTTGTATATACCGGCCTATTTATATCTGCAAAATATTTCTGCAACTGTAATTCTGCCATTTTTCCACTCTTGTCGTCGTATTCGCCAATGTTATTTTGGTTGTTCAACGAAATCACGGCCACATGGATCACCTTGGGTTCAACCTTAAATTGCATGCCGGCCTTAAGGGTTCCTCCTTTAACAACACGCGCAAAAACACCTTCTTTAGGCATTACACAGTCGCCAATTTCTCTAAAAACACGGCATTGTGTACCATTACACTTTTTACCTATCTGCGTAATTTCGAGCTCAATGTGCTTGTTGATTAATCGGTCTAATGGTTGCAGTTCGTGTATCAATACACCCTTTGTCGTAATATTTTCGGCAAATTCGCCACGGGCAATATGCCGGTTCAAAGCTAATTCAAATTTGTCGATACTCTCCTGTGCCAGTAAACTTACCTGCCTGTGCCACAATCCCGCATGGGCATCGCCCTCAACACCCTGGTTTGTAAGCTGAACCGCTGACACGGGATGTTTTGCAATGCCCTTTTTAGGTGAAATATTTACTGAAAGTACTTTAAAAGTTTTGGTCATCATATTATTCAGTTGTTTAAATCAGGTAACAATATCCTATTTTAACTGCCCGGCAGCCCGGGCTTTCAGTTCGGCGCGTGGCAAGAGCTTTTTCGATACCCATCCAAAACGTGGTTCAACCACCAATATATCGCGGTAAACGGCCACACTTTCATCAAATCTTTTATCGTAAGATAGGGCTGTGCCATACGAAGCCATAATCAGCAACCGCATCCAGTCGCCACGGTATGTCGAACTGTTACGCAAACTTTTGTACATGGCTTTAAATATTCGTTCGGCTTCGCCTTTATTGCCACCTAACCATCCCGGCGCATAAAACCGAACCGAAGCATATTGACCCATAACATAAGGGTTATCGGGCGATTGCTTATATGCCATGTTCGTTAAGCGTACGGCCTCGCCTGCCGACAATATGCCGCGAAACGGATTGACGTAAATATTCAGCCCGAGCGCAGAACTTTTCATGGCGAGATATTCGGGGTTTGTATTCATGGCAATTAACCGGTCGCTCTCGGCCAACAGACATTCGATATGCGGTTCCATCTCCTTTTTTCGCTCCCAATAATGCAAATACGACAGCAACCCAAAACGGGCTTTGGCAATTTCGTAAAGCAATGCCTCGCTTGGTTGTTTATTATTGTGTAAAACCATTAGATTCAAATCCGATTGCCAAGCGACCATATCCATATTCATCGCATGGTTATACATGCGTTTACGAAACTCTTCGAGCGTTTGAGAATGAATACGGTTCACCCCGTAAAATAGCATTAAAACCAACCAGACACCTATTTTAAATAATAATCCAGAGTTCACTCCTATCAACTTTATAAATTACAAATATAGCATCTGCAACCGTGATTCGAGAATAATAAATTCGAACAACCGAATCAAACGTCTGCTTTTTTTTTAACGAAGCGTTGCAACAAACAAAAATGTGATTATATTTGCACCACGAAAAACGGGGGATTAGCTCAGTTGGCTAGAGCGTTTGACTGGCAGTCAAAAGGTCATCGGTTCGATTCCGATATTCTCCACAAAAGCAAAGCAGTTTCAGAAACGAGGCTGCTTTTTTGTTTTGAACCACGTAAAACGTCCCGAGGCATCGGGAAGGGCATCGGTTCGATTCCGATATTCTCCACATAAGCGAAGCAGTTTCAGAAACGAGGCTGCCTTTTTTGTTTTGAACCGCGTAGAGCGTCGGTTCGATTCCGATATTCTCCACCAAAACGAAGCAGCTTCAATTTTGAGGCTGCCTTTTTTGTTTTGAACCGCGTAGAGCGTCGGTTCGATTCCGATATTCTCCACATAAGCGAAGCAGTTTCAGAAACGAGGCTGCTTTTTTGTTCTGAACCGCGTATTGCCTGCTGAAAAATTACTATGATGCATAATATTAATTGTTTATTATCAACTAAATTTCTAATCTAAGTGCAAGTAATTTGTGTTAAAACCCCCAAAATCTTTGCATTTCCCTTTTGAAAAGATGTATCGAAACAGCCGAAGGCCAATGTAGTGTGAACCGTCCGCCTTAAACGAATGTCCGCCCGAAGGAATTTGAAGTGACCCGTTAAAAAACCTTCGATGTTTGAA
>QKHT01000219.1 GCA_003249935.1 Bacteroidota bacterium | reverse complement strand
GGTGAAAAATTTTATAACGGTTTTTTCCGTATTAATCGTGTGGTTTTCCGGTGTATCGGGAAATGCGCAGGAGACTCAAACTAACCATGCAGCGTACTCAACCCAATGGTGGTCGGTACTGGGCGGGGTGTCGGTATTCGAATCGAATTATGGCGTAAATGAGGGGGCACCTGCCATTGGGTTTAACTATAATAAGTGCACCGGTAAAAGGCTATATACATGGCAGATAATGTATTTTGAAGAATTTTCGATATTAGGTCCGTCTCCGGTCGAATCGCTTACAAACATGAGTTTTCTTTACAGTTTCTTTTCAAAGCAGCGTAAGGGTTTTTATTCAATTGGTGGAGGCGTTGGTGTGCTTTATGGCGTACAACGTGGAAATTTTTTGCGCAGCGAAGGCTGGTTTTCAAATACCTTCGAGAGCGATAGGTTTTTAGTTCCTTGTTTGCCTTTACTGGCGCAATGTAGTTTTGTTAACACCAATAAATTTGGTGTGGGCATAAATTTGTATTGCGAATTAA
The DNA here is from genome assembly GCA_003249935.1 of Bacteroidota bacterium. GTDB lineage: Bacteria > Bacteroidota > Bacteroidia > Bacteroidales > UBA5342 > SZUA-561. The sequence goes on along the minus strand of QKHT01000219.1, from coordinate 20,181 downwards.
CAGCGAAGCATTCGGCAGCCGGTGTTTTGTTGTCACTGAGTTTTGGACAGCTCAAGTGAACCGGTGGGGTGTTTTGTTGTTTAGTATTCAGATTTTTATTTATCTCATCGGAAGTTTTTTTTAGATTTGTGTAAAATGATGATAAACTTGTTTTATTTGTAAATTATGGTGAAACCTGCAATTCATTCCCGCGAAGAAGAACGCTTGTTGGCATTGGATTCATACTCGATTCTCGATACGTTGCCCGAAGCCGATTATGATAATATTACCGAAATTGCTGCACAAATATGTGGTACACCGATATCGTTGGTAAGTCTTATCGACCTTAAACGGCAGTGGTTTAAATCGCATCATGGCCTGGATGTTACCGAAACGCCCCGCGAGTATGCCTTTTGTGCCCATGCATTGAATTATTCTGATACAATTTTTGAAATTCCTGATGCCCGTAATGATATTCGTTTTAGCGACAATCCATTGGTTACCAACGATCCTCATGTGATATTTTATGCCGGCGTACCACTTTTAACCGATGATGGCCTGCCTTTGGGTACCCTGTGTGTGATCGACAATAAACCCAGTAAACTTACCAATGCACAGAAGAAAGCACTGCGTGCTTTAGCCGCACAGGTAATGAACCTGCTATCGCTTCGAAAAAATAAACAGAGTCTCGAAGCCTCTCTATCCATGCTGGAAGAAAAGAACAGGACATTGGAGCGTTTTGCTTATATTGCCGCGCACGACCTTAAATCGCCGCTTAATAGTATGATTTCGATTGTTGGTTTATTTGAAGATAGTTATGCTTCGGTGCTCGATGAAGAGGGCATGAAATGGCTGAACCACCTTTCGCAATCTGCCGGTAAACTTAAAGGACTCATTGATGGTTTATTGGACTATAGCCGTTGCGAAATGGTTCAGAAAGAGATTAAAACCATTCTGTTTGTAAAGAACATTGTTGCTGGTGTGGCGGGCCTTTTTGCATCTGAAAAAAATATTGCCATTGAGCTCGATACCGAATTAACCATTGTTAAAATTAATAGCACGGCCATCGATCAGATATTAATTAACCTTATTTCCAATGCTGTAAAGTATTGCGATAAACCCGAAGTTAAAATTGTGATTAAAGTCACTCAATCACAAACTCATTATATTTTTGCTGTAGCCGATAATGGTCCGGGCATTGCTAAAGCCGGTCGCGAAAAAATTTTCGATTTATTTGAGGTTGGTACCAAAGCCGACAAATATGGCAAAAGTGGCAATGGTATCGGATTGGCCAGTGTAAAACGTATGGTTGAACGTTTGGGTGGAACCATTGATGTCGAATCTGAAATAGGAATGGGTTCGATATTTGTTTTTACTATCGAAAAATAGCACAAACAGGATGGCTTTGGTTCAGCCTAAAAAATTAACGGACCAAAAACATAAATGCCTGCAAACACAGCCAATATTGACGCAATAAGCACGGCAGCAGCTGTGAGGTCTTTTACGCGGCCAATGGTGCGGTCGTATTCGGGGTGAATCATGTCGCAAAGATATTCGATTGCTGTATTCAGTATTTCGGCAATAAAAACCAATCCGGCCGAAAAGGCGAGGATTAACCATTGGGTATAATCGATTCGGAAATATATACCGGCAATTGTAATTGAAATTGCAGCAACGGTATGTATGCGTGCATTGTGTTCGTATTTTAACAAAACTGCCAGCCCTCTGAATGCGTATCCAAAGGATAATGCCCTTCTCTTCCAACTAAATGGTTCAACCTTTTTTAAATCTCCGCTCATTGCTGCGTGTTTTAATATGGGGTAAAAGTATAATAATTAAATGTTACTTGAAAATAAAGTAAACTGCCAGAATTATAAAACCAAAGCCAATAAACTGGTTGGTTGTTACAGGTTCGGATGTAAACGCCATTTTTGAGAACAGCACAAATACAATTAGGGTTATTGCCTCCTGAATTACTTTTAACTGAACCAGTGTAAAAGGCCCGCCAAAACCTTTGTATCCAATACGGTTTGCAGGTACCTGAAGACAATATTCGAAAAACGCAATACCCCAACTAATGGCAATAATGGCCCAAAGCCCCCGGTTTTCGGTAAGCTTAAACGTTTTAAACCTCAGATGGCCATACCAAGCCAGTGTCATAAACGAATTGGATAATACAAGAAGAATAATGGTATAAAAGCTTTTCATGTGTAACGAAATAAAACGGTTGCAAATGTAATTATAAACAACTTTTGCAACAATAATAAAAGCCCGGCTGTTGAAAAAACAGCCGGGCTTTACAATGAATGGGTTGATGCTTTAATAAATAAGTATTTTTTGTGCTTTTTGAATCAAATGGTTTGTGTAATGTAATATTAGTAATCCATTAGCGGTATGTTCCGGTAATTTAATGGTATTACATGCTGGTCCGCTGTATACAGTCCGGCCCGTAATGTCAATAATTTGTACTTGATATTCACTAAAATCATGGCCTGTTAGGTTTTTAAGAAGCCGTGTGCCGGGCTGAAAATAGTAATTAAGCAGTGTTGAGGGGTGTGATTTATTGGCTGTTTCGCCGGTTTTTACAAAACTCAAATAGTTCATATTAAAACGTGCACCGACCGAAATGAGCTTAAGCGTACCATTTGTAAGGCCCGGAAGCACTACGTTTTTTATTTCGTAAGTTTGATAGCGATTCATATCGCCGGTATTGTAAACCCGGTATTTGCCAATGTAGGCATCGTTTAGGTAGGCATCGATGTACGATGTGTTATTAAGTGCCGATGCTCTGAGTCCGATGGTGTAAATCGCTTCGTCGCAGGTGGCAATCGTATAGAGCAGCCACTCGTTCAGGTTGGTGTTGGTCACCACAAAACCATTGCCCCAATCGGTCGTAGAGTCGATGTCTACGCTTTCATATGGACGGAACAGTCCGCCGGTGTTGCTTTTTTCTTTGTCGTAATAGGCTACGTCGGGACCCCCTTTATCGTATTCTGTTAAAAATATGGTGCCGGGAATAGAAAATCCGGGTGCGATAAATGGTCGTCGCGTTCGATTTTCCGACCAAAATCTGCTTCCGTCAATTGGCGAACGGGCGATAGTTGGTGTTTGCCATTCGAGCGTTAAACCTTTGGGTTCGTTATTATTGATATATCGGATTTCAATTTTGTGAAATCCTTTCAGCAACCCGATTTTGCCCTGAACAGTAGCGTAGGTGTGAATACTATCGTTATTAATAATCAGGTTGTTATCAATAAATAATTTCGATCCATCATCGCTGCTTAAATACAAGGTGTACATTTCGTCGGTCGGAACCAGTACATAACCCGAATAAATTAAACCGAAAGGGTTGAGCGAAGGGCTGACATCTGCCGTAATTTCGGTCGCTTTACGTGTCCATACCGGAACAAATATATTGAGATTGTCTACCGAGTTCTGATCTTCCTGATAGTAAGCCAAATCGAGCCCGCTGATTGAATCGAACAAGGCCACCGAAGGGAGATACCCCGGATCATACCAAAAATTTTGATTTGGAATAGAACTGTAAACACTGGTGCCGGGTATTTTCCATTTTACAACGAGTGTTTGCGAGCTGGTATAGTCGAAATAGTCGACTTTTATGGGGTATTTGCCTTTATTAAGTGCGATGTCGCCCGTGTATGTTCTGGATGTGTGCTGGCCGTCGTTGTCAACAATTAGTTGGTTTCCAATCCATAATGCACTGCCATCGTCAGAGGTGAGCTGAAAAGAATAGTTGCCACTTGCCGGTATATCAATAAAGCCATTGTATTGCAATGCAAAATTGTCGCCTGTATAAACCGATGTATTAATGTTTGTGTTTGTTCCGGTCGTTGCCGGTGTGGTTTTCTGAAAATCGTACAGCCGGGTGAAAGTGCCTGTATAGTAATTGTATGCCAAACCGCTTACCAATGGTATTGTGGGTTGAACCGGTTGAGGTCCGCTTTGAGGGGTTACTTTTGCCATCATTGTCATGGTGCCACCAACCCCTTTTATATCAGTTAGCTCCAACCCCGATGTCCAGCCATCCCACCATTTTGCCGAAGGTGTGGTTGCGTCGGAGAATGACTTTTGGGCTATCCCCCAAAAATCGTTTGCATCGCCACCATTCTGGTTCAATTCAAGTTGGTTTTTTCCATCGGCCTGAACCACAGTGGCGTAGTAATGACTGTAAACATGCATCTCCTGATTGTCATTCGACTCTTTATTGTCGATATGCCATATCAGCAAACCGCTACCCGGTAATCCGGCCGATCGGCCGGATTTTGTTCTGTTTTCGGCGTAATAAGCTTCGTTGGCAAAGCGGGGGTTTACGTATTTTATACTCTGGTTAACATTGGGTTCGAGCGTAATACTTTGTGGCGATGCAAAACCCGAAATGTCGGTAGTGGTTTCCCATCCGCAAATTTCGCGAAAGTAACAATTAAGTGGCAATGGATTGGTATTTGAACCACCCGACATAAGGTCGAAGTTTCCTGTGCCTCGCGATTGGTTTGGCGCAGCATCGTAGTCGTACAAATCGGGCAGGGCGCAGAGCATGTGTCCGTTTTCGTGACAAAAAGTTCCTATTTGCGGTGCAGTGCCAATATTTGTCATCTGATAAACAGATAGTTTAACCCCGTCTACGGTTCGGCTCATACCGCCTTTATGCGGCCATAATCCGTTGGCCCATCCGGCTTCCGGAACTCCGGCATACATGATATTAAGTGCCACAACCGAGTTGTCGCTTTTTTTAGTAAGTGTCGAAAAATCAAAGATCTTATTCGCCGAATCAACGGCCATATTCAAAAACTCCTGAGCATGTTGATAACCCTGCATCCCCACACTGTCGTAATAGCTTTTGGGTTTTGGAGCCCGTATATATCCAATTACCACGTTGTTATAATCCAGCTTTCCATTCGACATGTCTTTGTAAAAATCGTATACCGAACCATTATTATTGTCGCGTTTATACCCCGGTTGATTCAATAAACTGTCGATAAACTGTTTGGAAATTTGCCATGTGCGATCAGAAAAATCTACAATAATGGTTATGCCAATAACCTTACCGTTGGTAAACCGCTCAACGGCCATATTTGCAGCCGATTTGGCATTTAGGTTTAGTTCGGCTTTTTTTTTTGCAATTTTGGTCCGAACCACTTCATAACTTTCTGCGATATGCTTTTGTACTAATAATGCCGATTTGGTCGGCATTCCGGTATACCGAAGCGAAGAGGCTTTCAGTTCACCATTTTGTCCGGGATTGGCATAGCATATCCATTGTGCCTCATCCCTTAAAAGAGTATAACCGTCCGGCGATTCTACATGTTGGTAAAACTCGTCGCCCCATACCAAAACCGGTACCGTTGAACCATCGGGTTGCCTGAATTTGAATGCTTCGCCCCATGAAGGTGCCGCATATATATGAATATTCACCACAGTGATAATGACTGTCGTAACGATTTTGCGAATTAAATTGGAATTCATGGATGTCATATTATTTATTTCAAGTCGTCTATTTTAATTGCCCGAACACCGCCGATTTGAGTAATTTCATCGGCCAGTAAGTGCGTCAGGCTTTTACGGCTGGTACGAACCATAAGCGTAATGGTCGCAGTTTGGTTACAATAATTGATCGAAAAATTACGGTCGATAATGTTTATATTGTAAGTTTTAATAAAACTGCATAGGCTATCGAGCGATTGAAGACCGTTATCGGTGTCTATTATAATTGTTTTAATAATTCGGCGACTGAAATAGCGTTGTTCGAGTATTTCTACCCCCGAAAGAATAAAAAACACGATAAGTACTGCGATCAGGGCTTCACCAATCATACCAGCTCCAATAGCCAGACCAATACCGGCAGTGGTCCATATGGTTGCGGCGGTGGTAAGCCCTTTAATACTACTGCCAAACCGTATGATAGCACCGGCACCCAAAAATCCGATACCCGAAACCACCTGTGCAGCAATACGTCCCGGATCTCCGTTTTTGAGGTAGTCGAAATTTTGAGGCAGGTAAACAGATAACATCATCATGAGGGCCGACCCAACCGTAATAAGCATGTGCGTACGTAAGCCGGCCGGCTGATTGCTTTGCTCGCGTTGAAAACCAATAATGCCACCAGCTAACAAAGCGGCTAATAAGCGGCCAATGGTATTGTATTCGTCAATAGTCCTGTTAAAAAAGAGGAGGTCTCCTATATTTCCTGTCATTACGCTGTATTGTAATAAACGAAATTACATGTTTTTGATTTATGTTGTTGTAATATTTTGGCTTAATGGTATGAATATTTCGCAAAAAACAGTTAAATTGTTCAAAATGACATTGTTTAGTTATAATATTGACATCCTTTAATTTCAATAAACCGCTTTACCGTATCAGCGCAATACAATATTTTTTTTGTTTTAAGTGTGATATTCTGATAAAATCGAATAAATTTGCACACTTCAAAATAGTAACAACAATTATAGATATAAAATTATGGGACGCGCATTCGAATACCGTAAAGCACGAAAATTGAAACGTTGGGGTAATATGGCCAAAACATTTACCAAAATTGGTCGTGAAATTGCAATTTGTGTAAAAGAAAGTGGCCCCGATCCGGTTTCAAACCCACGCCTCCGTGTTCTTTTGCAAAATGCTAAGGCTGCCAATATGCCAAAGGAAACAGTTGACAGAGCCATAAAAAAAGCAACCACAAAAGATCAGGAAGACTATCGCGAAATTATTTACGAAGGATATGGCCCGCACGGCATTGCCATGCTAATAGAAACGGCTACCGATAACCCCACACGTACGGTTGGTAATGTACGTAACTATTTTGCCCGTAATGGCGGCGCACTCGGTACTTCGGGTAGCGTAAGCTTTATGTTCGAGCACAAATGTAACTTTAAGGTCAAAGCAAAGGAAGGGATAGATCTCGAAGAACTTGAGTTTGAAATGATAGAATTGGGTGTAAGCGAAATATTTGCCGAAGAGGATTATTTGGTAATTTATGGCGAATTCGAAGCATATGGCAATATACAGGGCTATCTCGAAGCGAACGGCTACGAACTCATCAGTGCCGAATTTGAATGGATACCGAACACGACCAAAGAACTTTCGGAAGCCGAACTGGCCGATATGGAAAAGATTTTGGCCAAATTTGAAGACGACGACGATGTAACCACCGTTTATCATAGCATGGCAAACTAACGCCATCCAAACAGATATCAAAGGGAAGCTTCGGCTTCCCTTTTTTGTTGGCAGTAACCCCGGTTGTTTTGGTATTGAACCGCATACTGAGGTTTACATTCCTCAATCCTGCCTTTGTGGCTTGGGTTCAAAACAAAAAACCTGTTACAAATTGTTGGCCAATTCTGTTAATTTCTGAAAAAAATACAATTAAAGAGCCTGAAATACAACAGTTGTGCAAAAGTCGATACTTTATTGTACCTTTGCGGCTCGAAAAAAAACGGATAAATTTATATGACCGAAATTCGCAACATTGCAATTATTGCACACGTCGACCACGGAAAGACTACCCTGGTGGATAAAATTTTAGCTCAGGGAAAACTTTTCCGCGACAATCAGGAAATGGGCGACCTTATTTTGGATAGCAACGATCTCGAACGCGAGCGTGGCATCACCATCTTATCGAAAAATGTATCGGTAAGGTATAAAAATACAAAAATCAACATTATCGATACCCCCGGACACAGCGACTTTGGTGGCGAGGTAGAACGGGTTCTCAATATGGCCGATGGGGTTTTATTACTGGTTGATGCGTTCGAGGGGCCAATGCCCCAAACGCGGTTTGTATTGCAAAAAGCACTCGAACTCAACCTGAAACCTATTGTGGTTGTAAATAAGGTTGATAAACCCAACAGCGATCCGATGCATGCCCAGGAAAGTGTATTCGAATTGATGATAAATCTTGATGCCACTGATGATCAGCTTGATTTTAAAACCGTTTTTGGTTCATCAAAACAAGGTTGGATGGGGCCCGAATTCGATAAGCCAACCGAAGATGTATCCTATTTGCTCGATGTAATTCTCGACGAAATTAAACCTGTACAACACAAAGAAGGGACTTTGCAAATGCGTATAACCTCACTCGATTACTCATCGTATGTGGGGCGTATCGCAATTGGCCGTATTGTGCGCGGTAAAGTTAAGGCCGGCGATAATATCTCTATGGTAAAACGCGATGGCACGATTCTGAAACAAAAAATCAAGGAACTTTGTGTATTCGAAGGGCTTGGAAAAGAAAAAATAAAACATGAGGTTACTACCGGCGAAATTGTAGCCATGATCGGTTTGGAGGGTTTCGATATAGGCGATACCGTTACCGATTGGGAAAACCCCGATCCGCTTCCAGCTATTAACGTAGACGAACCAACCATGTCGATGGTGTTTACAAACAACACATCGCCATTTTTTGGTAAAGATGGTAAGTTTGTAACATCCAGGCATATAAAAGAACGTTTGTACCGCGAAATAGAAAAAAATCTTGCACTCCGTGTGGTCGATAACCCCGATAGCGAAGGTTTGCTGGTATATGGTCGTGGTATTCTTCATTTGGCCATTTTGGTCGAAACCATGCGTCGCGAAGGTTACGAATTTCAACTTGGCCAACCAAAAGTAATTGTAAAAGAGATAGATGGGGTAAAATGCGAACCGATTGAACAGTTAACAGCGCATGTTCCCGACGATTTTGCCGGCAAAATTATCGAAATAGCATCGCAACGCAAAGGCGAGCTCCAAAATATGCACAGCCGCAATGGCCGTATGCACATGGAGTTCAAAATTCCATCGCGTGGCTTAATTGGTATCTCCAACCAGTTTTTAACCGCAACCGAAGGCGAAGTGGTGTTCTCGCACCGCTTAACCGGTTTCGAACCATGGAAAGGCGATATGAACAGCAAGGTAAACGGTGCCATTATTTCGAAAGAAACCGGTCCGGCCACAGGTTATTCGATCGACAAACTTCAGGATCGTGGTATCTTTTTTGTTGATCCGGGCGAGGAGATTTATGAAGGAATGGTTGTGGGTGAACACTCGCGCGATAGCGATATTGTTGTAAATATTACACAGGGAAAAAAACTGACCAATATGCGCGCATCGGGTAGCGACGACAAAACGTCGATTCAACCGGCACGTAAGTTTTCGCTCGAAGAGTATATGGAATACATCCGCGAGAACGAATACCTTGAGGTTACGCCGAACTTTATGCGTTTGCGCAAAATTTATCTCAGGGAAGAAGATCGTAAACGTTTCGATCGTAAAGATTGATACAGATAGACATCACACGAAAAGGCTGCCGTAAGGTGGCCTTTTTTTTGTTGCCGACTGAGTCGGATGATTGCATAAATGCAAAAAAAGAGGTGATTCCGATTTGGAATCACCTCTTTTTAGTACCCGGAGCCGGAATCGAACCGGCACAACTTTCATTACTGGTTTTTGAGACCAGCGCGTCTACCAATTCCGCCATCCGGGCATTATAGACATCGTTGTTTTGTGGGTGCAAAAGTACAATAAAAAATATTACTTCCAAATAGAATCCGCATTAACAGTAACTTTTTTTGAAAAAAAACAATCGCTCAATTTGTACATCGAAATTTTAATAACTTTGCCTTTTTGATATAAAAACATGGACGAAAACAATACATATCACCACATTGATCATCCCGAAAACGAAGAAATGTTTCAGTCACTGAATGTTAATAAAGGCATTCCACAGCCACCAACTGTAAATCCTCATCTGGGCAAGTACCGAAAAGCCCGACGAAAGTATATCGGTACTTCAGAATATGTTGAGGGCATTCTAAAGGGAAATATTACCTTGTTGAGCCAGGCTGTAACGCTGGTCGAGAGTAATCTTAGCGATCATTACCAACAGGCACAGGAAATAATTGAAAAATGTTTACCCTATACCGGTAAATCTGTAAGAATTGGGATTACCGGCGTACCCGGTGCCGGAAAAAGTACATTTATCGAAGCCCTGGGGATGCATATTGTTCGTCAGGGGGGCAAATTGGCTGTATTGGCTATCGATCCAAGTAGCGAACGAACCAAAGGTTCAATCTTAGGCGATAAAACCCGTATGGAAGAACTTTCGGGCCAAGCCGGCGCATATATCCGTCCCAGTCCATCGGCAGGAACGTTGGGTGGTGTAGCCCGCAAAACCCGCGAAAGTATTATTTTATGCGAAGCAGCAGGGTTCAATACGATATTCGTGGAAACCGTTGGAGTGGGGCAAAGTGAAACGGCCGTGCACAGCATGGTCGATTTTTTTCTGTTGTTGATGCTGGCTGGTGCCGGCGATGAGTTGCAGGGCATTAAACGGGGCATTATGGAAATGGCCGATGGTATTGCCATAAACAAAGCCGATGGCGATAATCTGAACCGTGCCAAACGGGCTCAGGGCGAATATCGCAATGCGTTGCATCTGTTCCCGCCTACCGATTCGAAATGGGAACCAAAAGTTCTTACCTGTTCTTCGATCGACAAAACCGGTATAGAGGATGTGTGGCAAATGATAAGTGATTATATGCATTTTACTGAAGAAAACGGCTACTTTACCGAAAAACGTAAGTCGCAGGCCCGTTATTGGATGTACGAGTCGGTAAACGAATGGATGAAATACGAATTCTATCAGAATACAATCATCCGGCAAGCCATGACTCGCCAGGAAGATTTGGTGCTTAACGCACGTAAAAGTTCGTTTGTGGCAGCAAAAGAGTTATTCGAATTATATATCAATCAATTAAAGCAAAAATGAAACAAAATGCACTAATTAAATGGTTTGTGCTTCTTATTTTGGTTGGAACCATAGGATGTACCAACGAAAGTAGTTATAAAATAACGGGTGATATAAAAAACCTTCCCGATCAGGTGGTTGCTTTGCTCAAGCTCGAAAACCGTAACTGGACCGAAATCGCTAAAACAAACAGCAAAAATGGTCAGTTCGAATTTGCAGGAAAAGTAGCGTATCCCGATTTGTATTATATCTCTTTCGAAAAAGGCGGCAGGTTACCATTGTTTCTCGAAAATAGTTCGATCATGGTGACATCCGACAACAATAATTGGGAATCAACCGTTATAAAAGGTTCGAAAAACCACGACATGTATGTTGAGATTAATTCTGCGCTTAAAGATTTTGACACACAGGAATGGTTTCTTAAAGACCGGTATAATGCTGCACGTGCTACTAACGACAACATTCGCTTGGATTCTGTAGCTACGGCCTATAAAGAAATGGGCGAACAGCAACGCCGGTTGGTTGTGGAACGGCTTAAAAACCACCCCGATATGGCGGCAGCGGCGTTTTTTGTTTATCAATTTAACAACGATATTCAGGATGTGGATCAACTGAAAGAAATCATCTCTTTTTTTGGTAAATCGCTCGAATCTACACCCATATTTAATTATTTTACCGATAGATTACAAAAAGTTGAGCAGGTAGCTATTGGCTGTATGGCTCCCGAAATTCGTTTAGCATCGCCCAAAGGCGATACCATAACGCTATCGGGATTAAAAGGAAAATACGTTCTTATCGACTTTTGGGCATCGTGGTGTGGACCTTGCAGGGCCGAAATGCCAAAGCTGGTAAAAATATACAAAACATATCACGATAAGAATTTCGAAATTCTTGGCGTAAGTTTCGATGATGAGGCCGAAGAATGGAATCAGGCCATCGCTTCAGATGGTATGACTTGGTTGCAAGTAAGCGATTTAAAAGGGTGGCAATCCGCTGCCGCAAAGGCGTATCTTGTAAATCTTATCCCTCATACCGTTTTGGTTGATCCGAATGGCGTAATTGTAGCAAAAAATCTGAGCAGCAAAACGTTGGAAGCAAAATTGAGTGAAATTCTAAAATAACAGGTTCAGCCAAAAAATAAAACAACCGGATTATCATTTTATAATCCGGTTGTTTTGTTATTTAACCTTGAATATTTTTTGATGATCGGCATATCCGAAAACCTTTTGCATTAAAGCCGTGGAGCGGGCTGCTGTACTGGTGCGTATTGTTTTTTCCTGCTGCTGAATTTTTAACATCAAGCCATCTATGGCTTTGTTGGTAACGTAATTATTGAGATCGGGATTAACTTTTGTAACCATTGGAATGGCATTGTACGATTGTATGAGTTTTGTGTAACTTGCTGATATGCCATAAACATCGAGTACTTTTTTAACTTCGGGCGAAAAAGCTTTTGCGAGATTTGCCCGGCAGGCTTTATCGAAATATTGAGTGGCCGCATTGTCTGCTCCGGTAAGAATATGGTATGCGTCGTCGAATGTCATGGATGTAACCGCAGAGGCGAATATCGGACCTGCTTTTTTTACCGCTTCCGATGCACCCCGGTTCATTTCCGATACAAAATTATCTATTATCGGATCGAGCCCTAAAGCCCTGAGTTTAACTTCTACCTGCTTAATTTCCTGCGGAAAGGGGATGGCTGCCAGCGCATCATTTTTGAACCCGTTTTGCACCGATAGTGATTCAATGGCTTTGTTTGTCCCTATATTAAGTGCTTCTTTTAAGCCCGAACCGATCTCTTCTTTGGATGGAGGCAAAATGGTACCTGTTACTAAATTTCCTGCTACTTGCTGAACCACATCGCACGATGAAAATGCAAAGGCAGCGAACATTAAAAGTATTACTGTTTTTTTCATTCTGTCGTATTTTATTGCTACAAATATAGCATTCTATTCCTTTGATTATGCCTTTTATTTCGGCTCAAAGATTTTATGCGGTGTAATTTTTTATTTGGCCGTATTTTGTAATTCCGTTTTTAAACGTCATACAGATAAGGCTGTAGCTATGTATGATGTGTTAATTTTGTTTGTGTTGAATATCTGTTTTTTTTGAATGGTTATTAGGGGTATAATTTTATGTTGTAAAACATACACTTATATTGTGCCGATTTCAAAAAAAGTCATAATTTAGCATTCGGATTGCGTGTACGATAACACAATCATAAAAATTTGAAATGGCGACAGTTAAGGAGATTGCAGAACGAGCAGGTGTGTCAATTGGCACCGTAGACAGGGTGGTTCATCAGCGGGGTAGAGTGTCGAAAGAGACAAAACTGCGTATTGAGGCTATCTTAAATGAATTGAATTATCAACCCAATTTTTTTGCCAAAAACCTGAAGTTGTCCAAAACCTTTGTATTTGTAGTACTCATGCCACAGGTTCATCAGGATGCAAAATTCTGGGCATTGTTTGTACCTGGCATCGAGAAAGCACTCAGCGAACTTGAATCGTACAATATAAGGTGTGATATTTTTTATTACAACCGCAACGATGAGCAATCGTTTATTCAAACTGCTCGTTTGGCAATGGAAAACAATCCCGATGGGATGATCATTGCACCGGTTAAAAATCGGTCAATTGAAGAATTTGTGAATAATTTGCCCGAAACAATCCCATATGTATTTATAGATTCTAAAATTGGTAACGAAAAATTTCTTTCGTTTGTTGGACAAAACCAGTACCAGAGTGGACGGTTAGCCGGGTATCTTATGCATTTAATTGCACCCGATTTGCAAAAACCTGTCGCTGTTTTTTCGTCTCATACCGCAGAATTTCAGATTGGTGAGCGCGTTCGCGGATTTGTTGACTATTGGGCTGCGGCAGGTCGAAATAATTTGAATTATTATGATGTAACCGGTGTTGAAGATAGTATATTGTATTACGAACTGGCAAAAAAATGTTTGGAAAGTTGTACCAACATTCAGGGTATTTTTGTATCCAATACCTATGCTCATGGGGTTTCTCAGTATTTAACCGAAGCAGGAAAGTCTGAAGTAAGATTGATTGGCTATGATGCGGTTCCCGATAATATTACCGAAGTACAAAAAGGAGGAATCGATTTTATTATCAATATGCGACCCGATTTGCAGGCTTATCAGGCATTCTACCAGCTTTATTATTCGGTAGTTATGCACCGGAGTGTTGCACACGAATTTAAAATGCCACTCGACTTACTTACAAAAGAGAATATTAACCATTATCAATATTAATAAAAACAATCAAATGAATTTAAAGAAATCAATGGTAAGAATGCTACTACTTGCAGCGACTGTGTCGTTTGCTCAGTGTTCGCCACCGGCAAAAACCGGCAAAACCGTTTCGCAACGGATAGCCGACAGAGACTTCCCATCGGTATTTATGGCCTGGTATAATATCGACATGCCTTCGGTTCCGGTAAAAACCAACGATGAACGTATTGCTGCTGCTGCAAAACACGATTTACTCTGGGAGGAACCGTTGAGTCAGATGGGTGAAGGGGTAGACTTGGTTCTTGGCATGGTTTGGAATGGAAAATATCATGGATTGGCCACGTCGTTCACCCCGGCCAGTCTTAAATTAGCCACCGAAAATCGTGAAAAGCTTTTAAAACTGAACCCAAATATGGTGATGTTATACGAAGTGCGCTGGCGCGACTCCCCAATGAGCTTTTTACCCGAAGATAGTCCATGGTGGAAAAGAGATGCATCCGGCAACATTGTAAAAGGTTGGTTAGGCGGATGGGAACCCTTTTATCTCCTCGATGCAAACAATTCCGAATGGCAGGATAATGTAGCCCGTCAGTGTAAAATTGCGTGTGAAACAGGCATATACGATGGCGTAATGTTCGATTGGAGCGGCAATCTCGATATTATAAAGAAAACACGTGCAGCCATTGGTCCTGATAAACTGATTATTGTAAATATCCACGATGATATTGAAGATGGAAAACTGTTTGCACCTTATATTAATGGTTCGTTTATGGAATTAAACCCGATTGATACGGTGAGCATGCCAATTCCCGAATTGGCCAATATCAGTGCAGAAGACCGTAATGGTCGTAAATGGGACAATATTCGCGATGCCCTTAAATGGTTCGATCAAAATTTAATGGAACCCCGTATAAATTGCAACGAAGTTTGGGGAAACAGACAAGACCTTAGTCGTATGCGCGCAGTAACCACCATGACATTGGTTTATTCTAACGGGTATGCTTTGTATGCCGATCCCAATCCATTAAAAACACCCGATCATTTGCACGATTGGTATCCTTTTTGGGATGCAAAACTTGGTAAAGCACTTGCACCCGGTGTAGAGAAAGAAGATAAATCGGCTTGGCGCGAGTTTGAAAACGGTACTGTGGTTTATAACCATTACGGAAATGATGCAATTACTGCAACTTTCGAAAGTGAACGCACCCGCGTATCGGATGGGGTAAAAGGTACTTCGTTTGTAATAAACGGTCGCGATGGTGATATATTTTTGAAATAGTAACTCAATTTACAAACAAATTAATAATACAATGGAACAACAATCTTTAGGTTTTCAAATTCACTGGCTTGATATGGTGGCATTTTTTAGCTACATCCTATTGTTAGTGATTGTAGGTATTCGGAGCGGGCGAAAAAAATCGACATCGCAGGACTATTTCCTTGCCGGCCGTTCTTTACCATGGTATGTCGTGGGTTCATCATACATTGCATCGAATATTAGCATCGAACACTTTGTAGGCATGATAGGTGCCGCTGTACTTTATGGTATTTGTGTGGCTACACCCGAGTGGAGTACAATTATTGCCTTTACCTTTATGATTTGGGTTTTTATCCCATTTTTGTTATCGTCTAAGGTTTATACCGCACCCGAATTTCTCGAACGTCGGTTCAACAAAGAAATGCGCTACATCTTTGCAGCAATAACGATTATTGCCAATGTTTTTGTTTTTATGGGCCCGGTTATTTATGGTGGTAGCTTGATTCTTGTAAAGCTTTTTGGTGTAAATAAACTTCTTGCGCCTGTACTTATTGGTATTACTGCCGGTGGTTTTGCTATTTGGGGCGGACTTAAATCGGTGGCCTTTATGGATGTGGTGACCATCATATTTAAAATCGGTGGTGGTTTGTGTGTTACTGTAATGGGACTGTTATTTTTGGGTCATGGCGATATGGGCGCAGGTTTTTCCGAAATGATTCATTCGAACTTTGCCAAGGACGGTATGGCACACGATTGGGTTGCTAAAAATGTTACACACATGCTGGCTGGTGTTAAGGAAGGGGCTGAGTACCATCGTATGTCGGTGTTGCAGCCTTTTAATCAGGTTACGAACCCATGGACGCACTGGGTGTTCTCGTTCTTTTATATTGGATTGTGGTACACCGTTATCAATCAGCATCTTATTCAAAAAGTATTTGCTGCTAAAGATATTTATCATGCCCGTCAGGGAATGGTTTTTGCAAGTTTTTTAAAGTTGCTGGTTCCTGTGGTTGTCGTATTTCCTGGATTAATCTATTTTGCAATTGCAGTTAACGATCCGACATCTTTTTTGCATACCAAAGATTGGGGCTTTATGAGCGACGAAGTGAATAACACCTATATTGTAATGGTTCGCGATTATGTGCCGGTATTTTTGGTTGGTATATTGATGGCGGCCTTCTTTGGGGCAATTCAATCGACTGTAAGTTCGGTGCTTAATTCTACATCAACGGTGTTTACAATGGATTTTTACAGTCAGTTTATTAACAAGAACGCATCAGAAGAAAAAACAGTAAAGGTTGGTCAGATTACCGGTATTGTGATATTGATTTTGGCTATCATTTTTGCAATAATTCTTGGAACTTCAAAAGTTAACCTTTTCGTATTTATCCAGGCTGCCTATACATTTATTGGAGCTCCATTTTCAGCAATCTTTTTATTAGGTATGTTGTGGAAGCGTGTTAGCGGAAAAGATGCTTTAATTACCCTTTTCAGTTCGTTTGCTGTAGCCGGATTTTTAAAATATCTCGAATTTGGACCGTTGGCCGGTAGCGAATCGCTCGCTGCACAAATTGTTATTCCATTTGGTAACCAAGGGCTTATTACATGGGCTTTTGCAATGATTGTGTGTGCTGTTTCTGCTTCTATTACTGCACCTGCCAAAGCCGATCAGGTTGGCGAAGGGTTGGTATTCAGCATCAAAGACAAGCGCATACTAACCGAAGGGCTTGGCACAAAATGGTATAATAGCGTTTTGTTGTGGTGGGGTGTTGCCTTTGGCTTGATGATCGCCATTATACTAACTTTCTCAGTGTTTGTAAAATAAAGAAAATAGTAATTCGATGTTCGATGATCGATGTTCGACCATTTGACATCGAATTATTTTACAAATTATTCGACTATCATGCATCAATATAAAAAATTGGCTATATGGATAACAAGCCGAGAGTTAATTGTACTCGTTTATGGAATTGTAAACCGTTTGCCTAAAAGTGAACAGTACATTCTTATTCCTCAGTTATTGCGTGCATCTATTTCTATTTCCTTAAATATTGCAGAAGGATCGGGAAGAGGTACAGACAAAGATTTTTCTCATTTCATAGATATTGCATTAGGATCGCTTTATGAAACAGAAACTTGTTTGTATTTAATATGAGATTTAGGTTATATTCCTGAAACTGAATTAGTCGATATTTTTGAGAAAATAGATCATTTAGCTCGGATGATTTATAAATTCAAAAGCACACTAAATATTAAATAAAAGAAAGTCGAATGTCGAAAATCGATTATCGATTATCGAAAATCTATATTAAAACAATGATTCAAATAAAATTTCAAAAAAACAGCTATCTCAATATTTACGATGATGGTTGTTACGATGTAGTGCTGGGGTATACCGGTTATTACCAATGTTATCCGGCAGTGGATGGCAAATTTTTGTGTGGCTCGGAAGTTAGCATCGATGGAAATGCCGAAAAAGCAACCATCAGCTATAAAACTTCCGACTATACGCTCGTATTGGCATTCAGCAAACAAGACGATTATTTATCGCTTAAAACCACGCTCAAAGAAGTGAAGGTGAATGCAGTAGAGAAAGTTTGTGTGTTTCAGGATGCGTATGTAACAGGCGTCGAAAAACTGCTTGCTCATGGTTATTTTTCATGGGATCAAAGCTTTTTGTATAACGCCGAAGATGTGAAAGAGGCAGAAGCCAGTGCACTTGGCATCGTATTAAACGAAAAAGCTGTGGCAATTGCAGGCTATCTTACTCATGATAAGATGTTTCAGACATTCCTCTACAAAACCGAAAAAAGTCAATATCTATCAACCTCAGAGATGTATCTCGAAGGAAAGGATTTGACTAATATCAGCGATGTAGACTTTTCTGAAATTGTCTTCTTCTCGCACCCTGACCTCGATAATGGTCAAAAGAAATGGGCCGATATGGTGGTAGCTGCCAACAATGTTAAACTTACCAAGCCAACTACAACAGGTTGGTGCTCGTGGTATTACGACTATTTTTGGTTTAGCGGCGAAATTCTTGAACGTCACCTCGAAAAATTTGCCCCACTCAAAAAGGAGCTTAATTTCGATGTGTTTGTGATCGATGCCAACCATTTCGAACATTTGGGCGATTGGCTCTACCCTGATGCAAAATTCCCAAAAGGAATGGAATATTATGCACAAGAGATTACCAAAGCAGGATATCGTCCCGGTATTTGGATTGGACCTTGGATGGTTGCCGATCGTAGTCGCATCTTTAAAGAACATCAGGATTGGCTTTGCCGCGACGAAAATGGTGAGTTGATCGAGTTCATGAACCCACTTGGCGAAGACAATGTTTGGGCCTATCGTTCAAAAATTCACTATTGCCTCGACACTTCTAATCCAGAGGCATTCGAATATCTTCGTCAGGTTTTCCGCACCTTGCGCGCTTGGGGTTACACCTATTTCAAAACCGACTTCATGTTCTGGGGATCAATGGATCGCTTCGAAGGGGGTTGGTATCACGAAGGTTTGAACAAACATAACCTGATTCTCGACAAAACACAACGTCCGCTTATTAAACGTCACACGCCCGGCAAAACCCGTATGGAATATTTTGTTGATGTGTTGAAAATGATTCGCGAAGAGATTGGCGAAGAGAGCGTTTGGTTGGGATGCGGTCAGCCTATTTGGTCATCGATTGGGTATGTTGATTGTATGCGCGTGAGCCGCGATGTAGGTGCACGTTGGGTTGCTCATAACTCGCCAAAAGAGTTGTTGAACGACCTTGCATTGCGCAATTTCACCAACAACCGTTTCTACGAAGTTGATCCCGATTGTGTATTGTTGCGTACTTGGGAGACCAAAATCACCGAAACCGAAGCTACTTCGCTTGCGCTTTACATGGGTATCGCACAAGGTATGGTTATGACTTCCGATTACGTGGACGAATGTCCGCAACACCGTTTGGATAACTTCAAATTCCTGATGGGCGACAACAGCGTTATCGAATTCCGTCCACCACTGTTGGGTCGCGAAACCGACCTCGTGGTATATACCGGAACCCGCAAGGACAACGGAATGGGTGTGATATTCTTCTTCAACAATGGCGAGGTTCCTGTGTCGAAAACGTACGAACTTGACAAGCTCGAAGTAAAAGGCACCAACGCTGTTGAGTGGAAAAAAGAGGGTGTAACCAAACTCGATGGCACTATCTCTGTAACACTTCAACCACACGAATCGACGCTGTTCTATCTAAGCGAAAAATCGTTGGTAGGGTATAAACCTGAAAAGATAACTGGATAGAAATATGTACAAGGTACGAAGTACAGGGTACATGGTACCGAATACTGTGTACCTTGTATCAATTTTTTAACGATTTTGAATGCATAATTTTAAAGATTTAAATATTTGGAAGGAGTCGAAAGAATTAGTTCAACTAATCTTTTTGATTACTGAAAAGCTGCCTAATAGTCAGAAATTTGTATTAACTCAACAATTACAAAGAGCAGTGATTTCAGTTCCTCTAAATATTGCAGAAGGGGCAGGTCGAGATTCGAAAAAGGAATTCGAAAGGTTTGTCGATATTGCAAATGGTTCTTTATTTGAAGTTGAAGCATGTCTAGAACTAAGTATCTCTCTTCAGTATTTAAGTCAAACTGATTTGAGTGAAATATTTCTAAAAGTTGATAGACTTCGAAAAATGATATACAACTTCAAAATCCATCTTCAAAAATAATCGTACAAAGATTACTTTGTACCGTGTACCGTGTACCGTGTACTCAATACAAAATAACAAAACAGATTAAATTAAATAATTTTATGTCAGACAAAAATTGGATTGTAGAATTAGAGAAGTCCGATTATCAGGGCTACTACAAAACGGATGCAGAAGGCAACCGTAAGAAAGTTGTGGGTCGTAACCACTTATTGTTAATTGCTAACGGGTATGTTGGCGTACGTGGAAATTTT
>QKHT01000316.1 GCA_003249935.1 Bacteroidota bacterium | reverse complement strand
CGATCATGCAGAAAAAGTAAACGAGTTCTACAAAAAGTTTGTCGAAGATATGCACAAGCAGCTCGAAGCCTTTCGCAAAGAAAACAGCGAGCTAAAAGCCATTTACGAGCAAACTATTCGCGAAAACTCACAGGTAAAAAAAGATCTCGAAGGCCTTCGCAAACAAATTGCAAAGCTAAACGACAATTTTCAAAAAAAAGCGCGGTGCGAGCACTTCGACTCATGCCCCGTAAAAATAGAATGCGATGAAAGCAAGTAACGCTGTAATTCTATTGAGAAAACATTACGAAGGTCTTCATGATGGCGACCTTCATGCTTTGGGCCTTCAACCCAAACTCTGCCCTGCCGACGTTTGGACTGAAGGATACGGTCATGCTATGCACGGCCCGGACGGAAAGCTACTAAAGGGCATCGCGAATAAAGATTACGCTTATGCTCGTTCGACTATTAAGGACGAAGCTACCGCATTGCGGGTGTTGGCGCAAGATATCGAAGAGCGCGAAGCATCGGTAAATAAGGTTATTGAGAAATACAAATTATCCATCAATCAAAGACTTTTCGATGCCTTGGTCGATATTGTTTATAATGTTGGGTTACAGGCACTCGAACTCGACGGTTTTCCGCAAAGCATTGTGCGTGCAATACAGGATATAGATATGAAGCGAATCGAAGATTCCTTCATGTTGTGGGTTAAATCTAAAGGAAAAACATTGCCAGGGCTGGTTGCCGCCCGCAAAAGTGAGGTTCATTACATAAAAACCGGCGAAATCAAATTCTTTAATTGATATGAAAGCCATTCTCATTACCATTTCCATCGCGTTTCTAATTGTTGTTGGGCAGGCGTTTTGGTTCAGCCAAAAACAGAAACAACAGGCCGTTATTGCAAGTGCCGACAAGCTGCGACTAATTGCAGATATGCAGACTCGCACCAATACGGTTCTGAAGTTAAACAATGCCGCCTTCGAATCAGAGCTTACCCGGTATCGGAACGTTATTGCACAGCTCGAAATTAGCAAGCAGCAAATACAACGCATCGAGGTTGTAAAAACCGTATATAAAGATACCGGCACAACAAAAGTGATAGCAGTAGGCATAAAACCCGGTGAATATAAGTGGGAAGATAAAACCGCATGTTTGCACATAAGCGGTTTTCTGCAAATAAGCGCCGACACTGTGCGCAATTACATCAACCGACGCACATGGTCCGACACTATTAAAGTGTTTCCATACGTGGAGCGGGTGCGCTGGTATCAGTTCGGCAAAAAAAAGGCGCTGGGCTATCCGGCAATCACATTCCGTGGTTACACTATCCCGAGGGTGCGCGCTGCCGCCGGTTGTGGCGAAGTAAATGTGCTTATTATCGAGCGCGAAGAGTAATTGTCCTTTCCCGCGCGCCGCCAACAAACTAATTTCGTGAGTGTAGTTACTATCATAATGTATTTCTGAATTTTTAAAACAAAAACGACCGCCAAGCGAGGCGGTCGTTTTTTTGTGCTTTAAAACGGATCTGGAAAATTATCGCGCACCTTTATGTTTATATCGCCAAAATGCCGGCGTATGTAGTGCATTGTGCTCGTGATGTCCTTATGCCCGAGATGCTGCTGGATCTCCACGATTGTAAACCCGTTTTCGAGCATTTTACCCGCGCCCGTATGCTTCATGCTGTAAAACACGTACTCTTTATTCATCCCGAGCACGTCGCGCGCCGACACAAACCGCCGGTACATCGCATTCACCGCAACCGGTTCAGCCCCGGGCATGCCCGTTTTCGAGAACACGTAACTATTGCGCGTGTGCGATTCGATGTTGTACGCCCTGAGGATTTCTTTAAACTGAACCGGAATATTTATTATCCTGGTAGTTTTGTTTTTGGCTGAACCACGGTCGATGGTAATGGTGCCGGCATGCATGTTGATGTGCTTAATCTGAAGCATGCGCATTTCGGCACCCGGGCGCACAGCGGTGTAATACTGCATCATGCAGGCAACGTACAACTGAAAATCGGTTTTGCGAATATACTCAAGCAATATTTTCAGGTCTGACGCGGCAATGGGTCTGGCCGACTGATCTTCGCCGGGAGGCATAGCAGGCACGCGGATTGCAGGTATATCTTTAATCAGCTTTTTCACGTCGCGAAAAAACACGAACAAACCATGTATGTTTTGCGCGTACTTTTCGAGCGTAATGCGTTCTATCTTCTCTTTCTCAACAATCCACGTAAAAAAGTCGCTTATCGTTTGTTCGCCAATGGCGCCAACATCTTGCTGCTCCATGCCGCGCACCTCCAAATATTTACAAAAAATGCGCACTTTGCTGGTGTAGCTTGCAATTGTTTTCGGCCGAACTTGCGGACGCTTCCACTCGATAAACTCGCTAAAGTACCGGCGCACGGTGTTGTTGCTCTTGCGCATGCGACCATAAAGCCGGGCCTCTTCGCTGCCGGAAATTTCGTCAACGTACACGAATTCCTCGCTCTCCCACGTTTTCCATCCCGATTTTAGCTTATCGGTGTATTCTTTAATAATAGGTTCGGCCACCGCCTGCCGACGAGCCTCAAGCAGTGCCGCGTTGCGCTCCTTCAAGTCCTGAAAAGGTTTGTAAATACGCTTTAGCACAAGTTTGTCTGTCGTAGGATTCCGAACCCCCATCTCTACGTATGCAGTCCGTTTATCGCCCGAAACCTTTAAGCGGGGAAACTGAATCAACACTTTTTTTCGACTCATAAAAGGTGTAAGTACTTATGTGCGTTTGTCCGCCAGATTCAACATAGACGTTTAAAAATAAAATCATCTACGTTTTATTAATATAACCAACTGTGTTACAATTAGTTATACTTTTAAGTGGAGCTGGAGGGATTCGAACCCTCGTCCAAACAAGGAAATCATGTGCTTTCTACATGCTTATCCCCGACTTAATTTTCGAATGCAAGTTGGATCAAGGCCACCTGCCTGC
>QKHT01000023.1 GCA_003249935.1 Bacteroidota bacterium | reverse complement strand
TTCGCCAATAATTTTCGAAATAACAAGTTTTGCAATCTTGTTATCGTCCATTAAATACTTAAAAACAACATCGTATATCGGATTCGCTATTTTCATACCAAGCTCATTTTGATACAAATATAAGACATTATTATCAAAACCCAACCTTGCACAAAGGTGAACTTAATTTCGGAAACGGTGGTTTATTTACAATTTATTATCCACCGGATTTTCAAAGCGATTAGAAAATACAAAGCACCAACGAACAGTTTTCCAACACGTTCAACTCCCCCTAAACTTCGTAATTTCTAAGTTTCCCCCCAAAAGCGTGAGGGATTGGAGCGGATAGCCCACAGGGCCGCCGTTGGAGATTGATTGAGATAGTTAGAAGAGATTGTGGCGGCACGAGGACTATGAGCGGAAAGCCCGACAGGAGCCGGAGGCGAGTGGCACGCCCAAATCATATTGGCACTTAGTTATAAAAAAGCCCGGAGGCAGTGTGCTTCCGGGCATTTTGTATTTTAAAGTTTGTCGAACTCTTCGGTGAGGTTAATTTCGTCGCCTTTGCGGTCCGAAAATACGTAGTGGAGCAACGGAAACTCCTGCATGGGTATTAACGTCATGTTGCGCGAGTACTTTTTACGCCACTGCTTTTCGATGCTCTTAAACCATCCCTTGGTTATATGCGAATAGATAAAGGGGTGGATTCGGAGTGTAAAATCTTTTTCTCCAAGGCTATTTACAAGATAGTCGATTTTGCTTTCCAACGTATCTACAAATAGTATCGAAGGTTTGATGTTGCCCTTGCCGTAGCAACTTGGGCAATTTTCGTCGGTTACAATGTTCATTTCGGGGCGTACACGTTGCCGTGTAATTTGCATAATACAGAACTTGCTGAGTTGCAGGATCTGATGCTTAGCCCGGTCTAATGCCATAGCTTCCTTCATGCGGTCGTAAACCAGAGCGCGATGCTCATTATCGGTCATATCGATAAGGTCGATAACAATAATGCCGCCGATATCGCGTAACCGGAGTTGACGTGCAATTTCTTCTACCGCAGCCAGATTTACATCGAGTGCATTCGATTCCTGGTTTTGGTTCGATTTGGAACGGTTGCCGCTGTTAACGTCGATGACGTGCATGGCTTCCGTTTTTTCTACAATAAGGTAGGCGCCGCTTTTAAACGATACGGTACGCCCGAACGAGGCTTTTATTTGCTTGGTTACCCCAAATTGGTCGAAAATGGGGGCCTGACCCTTATAAAGTTTTACTATTTTTTCTTTATCGGGGCTAATTACACTTACAAAATCGCGAACTTCCTCGTATACACTTTCGTCGTTAATATAAATACTCGAAAATGTAGGATTAAGGATGTCGCGCAAAATAGCCGAAGCACGTCCGATCTCTTCGTATATGAGTTTCGGTGCGCGGGCATTCCTGAGTTTGGCAGTCGACTCTTCCCAACGGCGCACCAACGATTTAAGATCGGCTTCAATCTCTTCGTTTTTTGCGTCTTCGGCCACTGTGCGAACAATTACGCCAAAATTGTGCGGGCGTAAGCTCTGAACCAGTTTTTTGAGTCGAAGTTTTTCTTCGGGAAGTTTAATTTTTTGCGATACCGATACTTTGTTCGAAAAAGGCAGCAGAACTAAGTAACGGCCTGCTATCGACAATTCGCTGGTGAGACGTGGACCTTTGGTAGAGATGGGTTCTTTTGCAATTTGAACCAATACGTCTTGCCCGCTCTGTAAAACCTGCGTAATGAGGCCGTTTTTGTCGATATCGGGGTCGGCTTTAAACTTTTGTAGTGAAACAGGCTTTTTAGAAGTTATTTGGGACATGAATTTTTTCAGCGAACTGAATTGCGGACCCAGATCGAGGTAGTGCAAAAATGCATCCTTTTCGTATCCTACGTCTACAAATGCCGCATTAAGTCCCGGCATAATCTTCTTAACCTTACCTAAATGAAAATCACCAACTGCGAACTTAATATTCCGTTTTTCTCTATTAAGTTCTACAAGTTGTTTATCTTCAAGAAGAGCAATAGAAATATCCTCGTGAGTTACATCAATAATAAGTTCACTATTCACGGAAAATCTATTTTTTTGGAACGATTAAACATACTTGAAAAAAAAGAACAAACTTAAAGAATATTTTGATTCTTAGAGTTTGTTCCTTGTCATTAAAACACACACTTAAGGCAGACTATTTCTTCTTCTTGTGTCTGTTTTTCCGCAATCTTTTTTTGCGTTTATGGGTCGACATTTTGTGTCGTTTTCTTTTTTTACCGCTTGGCATATTCGTAATGTTTTACAATTAATACTCTACTATAATTACTTTTTTCTACCTTCTTTAACCTCGCCAATAAACGTTTTAGCTGGTTTGAAAGAAGGAACATTGTGTTCAGGAATTTTAATAGTTAAACCTTTTGAAATATCACGGGCAGTTTTTTCTGCACGCTTTTTTACGATAAAACTACCAAAGCCTCTGAGGTAAACATTGTTACCTTCCTGAAGCGATCCTTTCACTGTGTCCATAAAAGACTCAACTGTTTTCAGCACAACAGTTTTCTCGATCCCTGTGGTTCTTGAGATCTCATTTACAATATCTGCCTTTGTCATTGTCTTAAGTTTTATGCTTTTAAACTTATCTAATCTTGTTTTTAAACGAGCATGCAAATATAATGGTTTTTATATTGATGCAAAAGAATTATATACTTTTTTTGAATGTAATCGCAAAATTTACAGCCAATTATGCATATTTAGTTATTGTTGGCCAATTATAGCCCGTACAATATTGAAGAGTACGTACCAAATCATCGCTAAAGACATTCCTGCCCAACCCCATGTAAAAACTAAAATCACCCCTATTGCAGCAAATGCTAAAAGATGAACATTTGCTTTAAACCCTTCGCCAAGTGTTTTTAATGAAAACATCCTGATTGGCAAAACCAAGAGTGCAGCCGATATAACTGATACTGTTGCTATTGTTACCGCATTAAAACACCAAAGGGTGCTGTTTTGTTCGAACACAAATGCTAAGGGAACAATACCCAATGCATTGGCCGGTGTGGGTAATCCCAAAAATGATTTGGATTGACCCGGGTCGATATTAAACTTTGCGAGTCGGAATGCCGAAAATAGTGGAATAAGAAACGGAATATAGCTATAATAAGCCGGTGCCGATTCGGGAATAAAACTACGAAGTAACAAACCGGGCACCAGGCCAAAACTAACGAGATCGGCTAATGAATCCATCTCTTTACCAAAATCGGAATAGGCATGCATGAACCTGGCTGCAAAACCATCGGCAAAATCGAATAGCATAGCCAGAAAAACGGCTACAGCCGCATGGATCGGATGGCCCGAAAATATAGCTGTAATGGCGTAAACACCCGCTAATAAGTTGAGCGATGTAATGCCATTAGGAACTACGTATTTCAAATTCTTCATTGTTTTTATTTTAATCGTGCGATGGGTGTAATGCCGCCTTTAACCTTTTCGCCGGGTTTTACTAATATTTCTGTGCCAAGCGGCAACATCAGGTCTACCCGCGAGCCAAATTTAATGAACCCCATTTCTGCATTCTGCGTGGCATTTTTATTGGTCTCCGAATAGCATACAATGCGTCGAGCCAACGATCCGGCAATTTGTCTCATCAGTATTTTTTCGCCATGGGCTGTTTTAATCACTACCGTAGTACGTTCGTTTTCGGTGCTGGCTTTTGGTAAAAAAGCCGGCAATTTACGGCCGGAGTGGTGAATTGCAATTTCTACTTCACCATTTATTGGATAGCGGTTTACATGCACATTAAAGGGCGACATAAATACCGATACCTGCAAACGTTCGTCTTTGAGTACTTCGGGTTCGTTGGTGGGTTCAATCACAACCACTTTACCGTCTGCCGGGGCAATTATCAGCTTGTCGTCGAAAGTCATTGCGCGGTGGGGAATCCTGAAAAATAGGATGACAATAAGCAGAACCGGTGTAAGCAAAACGGTTCCAACCAAAAGAGGCCCCGAAAACAAGGCAAGTATAGCCAGTGTAAATGCGTAAATTAAAAAAGAGAAAACAATGGTTTTGGTGCCTTCCTTATGAATTGTTATCATTTGAAAATAGTATTAAAACAAAATATACACTGCTGGTATTACAATTAAAAAGCTGTCGAAACGATCCCACAATCCGCCATGACCCGGCATTATGGTGCCACTATCCTTTACGCCCGACTTGCGTTTGACCCACGATTCGAATAAATCGCCAAAAGTAGCAGCGAAAATTACAATAATTGCAAGAACTTGCCAAAAAAGAATGGTTTTTTCGGGATATAAATGCCAAAATATGAGGGAAAAAGCCATTGTTAGTATCATTCCTCCAATCGCACCTTCTATGGTTTTTTTGGGACTGATAGACGGGAACAACTTGTGTTTGCCCATTGTAATGCCCGATAAATAGGCAAATGTATCGTAACTCCAAATTAGAATTACAATCGGGAGTAGCCATTTCCCCGAAAAATCGCCCCCAACCATCGATAGTTTTAGTGCAAGAATAAAAGGCAATGCCACATAACCGGTAATGGCTACCGAAGCAACAAAATCTGCAACGTTTTTTTGTTTGGCTGTAACGAACCCCAAAATAAGCACCCCGGCAGCAATGGCAAATGTTATCCATGCCGACACATCCATAAAGTTATAAATGGTTGAACCAAAGGTAGCATAGATAATAATGGCAGATATGATGGTGCTAATTGTGTAAGGTTTAACCCTTTTCCCGGCTGCAACTACCGTGCTTACTTCGTAAACAACCACGGCCATTGATATACCAAATATTCCGAAAGTGAACATTGGCGAAAGTGTCATGGCCAAAATCATGGCCATGCCAAATATGATACCGGAGGTGGAGCGTGTAATCAGCGTTTTTAATTTGTCGTTCATCCCTGTTTGTTAAGTAGATATTGGAGATTTGCTCCAATAACAGAAAACCCCGGAACGTATAATGCGTCCGGGCTTTTCTTAAATTTTGTGCGAAAATACACAAATATTGTATGCTCGCAATTTTATGTCGTAAAAAAATGTGATTCAACCATATACTATGCCAATTCTTTTTTTACCCAAGTACGTTCGCCGAAAATCTCAATCATATCGTCGGTAAATATTACTTCGCGCTCCAAGAGGCGTTCGGCAAGCATTTTATGTGTTTCTGCATGGTCGGTCAGAATTTTCTTTGCCCGTTCGTATTCTATGCTTACAATTTCTTTAACCTCTTTATCAATAAGTTCCGATGTATTTTCGCTGTACGGTTTGGTAAAATTAAACTCGCCACCACCCGAACTATCGTAAAAACTGAGGTTGCCGATTTTTTCGCTCATTCCCAAAAATGAAACCATTGCGTATGCCGATTTGGTAACTCTTTCGAGGTCGTTGAGTGCACCCGACGATATTTTGTTAAAAACAACCTCTTCGGCAGCGCGTCCGCCAAGGGTTGCACACATTTCGTCAAGCATTTGTTCGCGTGTTGTCAATTGTCGCTCTTCGGGCAAATACCATGCTGCACCAAGGGCTTTACCTCTGGGGACAATGGTTACTTTAACCAAAGGATGTGCATGTTCGAGCAGCCAGCTTACCGTTGCATGTCCCGCTTCGTGGTAGGCAATAGCGCGTTTTTCGTCGATGGTTATAATTTTGTTTTTCTTTTCCAACCCGCCTATAATACGGTCAATGGCATCGAGAAAATCCTGTTTTTCGATACTTGGTTTGTTTCGTCGGGCGGCAATAAGTGCGGCTTCGTTACATACGTTAGCTATATCGGCACCCGAAAAACCGGGCGTTTGTTTCGACAGGAAATCAGTTTCTACCGATTCGGCAATTTTAAGCGGACGCAGGTGAACCTGAAAGATCTCTTTACGTTCGTTGAGGTCGGGCAGCTCTACATGAATCTGGCGATCGAAGCGGCCGGCACGCAGTAGTGCCTTATCTAAGATGTCGGCACGGTTGGTAGCGGCAAGAATAATTACACCGCTGTTGGTTTCGAAACCATCCATTTCTGTAAGTAACTGGTTCAGTGTATTTTCGCGTTCGTCGTTGGCACCCATATTCGGGTTGCGACCACGCGCACGACCAATGGCATCAATTTCGTCGATAAATACAATACACGGTGCTTTTTCCTTAGCTTGTTTAAACAAGTCGCGAACGCGTGAGGCACCCACCCCAACAAACATCTCAACAAAATCGCTACCCGATAACGAGAAGAAAGGAACGTTTGCTTCGCCGGCAACGGCTTTAGCCAACAGGGTTTTTCCGGTTCCCGGAGGGCCTACCAATAGTGCACCTTTGGGTATTTTTCCGCCGAGTTCGGTGTATTTTGTCGGATTTTTAAGAAACGATACAATTTCTTCGATTTCTGTTTTGGCTTCGGCCAAACCGGCTACGTCGTGAAAATTAGTTTTTACGTTGGTGTCTTTATCGAAAAGCTTAGCGCGCGATTTACCTACGCTGAAGATGCCGCCTGCACCACCCGAAGACTGCGAACCCATTCGGCGCATAAGAAAGAACCAAATGCCTATTAGCAGAGCAAAAGGTAGAATGTTTATTAAAATTGTGGTAAACAAACCGGTACCTTCTGCATATTCTACATCTGGTTTTTTTAAATCCGGATTTGAAGTATAGGCATCTTTCAGGGCCTCTTCGAAACTATCGAGCGAAGGAAGCTTGGTTTTCATCTGAGGGCCGGCCATTTCCGGGGTCTCGGGGAATCGCTTTTTTATTGCGTCTTTTGTAAGATATATACTCGCCTCTTTTGTATCGGAGATAATCACAATTTTTTCGATATCGCCCGATGGTAAAACGGTGTTTTTGAACTCGCCGTAAGTAATCTTTTTGGATGCCCCGGTATCGGTAAAGTACATCGATACCAGCAAAAGTGAAATGATGCCATAAACCCAATAAATATTGAATTTATTTTTTTTTACCGGTTTATCCCCTTTGTCGTAAATGCTTCCGGGAACCTTTCCGGCATCCTTTGGATTTTTGTTTTCTGCCATTTTAATATTTTATTAAATTCTTAATTTTCATCATGCTGGTTGGCGACTTTTTCCGTTTGAGTAAAATCGTAAGGAATAAGCCTTATATCTGAACCTGATTTTTTTGATAAAATTATATATAAAACCCTCATGTTGTGTGTTCTGTTCAAAAAGAACAATTTCAATTTGGATTTTTAGTGATAAAAACCGTACCAAATCCGAATCTATGACAAAATGCCGGTAGTTTGGTTCAACCGGCATAAAAAGAATTGAAATTGCGGCTTACTTAACGTCGTCGATCCAGGTTACTTTACCATCGTCCCACAAACCTTCGATATTGTAAAAGTTGCGTGGTTCGCGTTGCATCACATGGACCATTACATCGCCGTAATCGAGTGCAATCCACGATGCGGTTTCAAAGCCATCTTTGGCAATTGGCCTGTCCTGGAGGTTCTCACGTACATAATCGATTACCGAATCGGCAATGGCATCGACCTGACGGGCCGAATCGCCGTTACATACCACAAAAAAAGAACATGCAGCAGTGTCTATTTTCTTAAGATTCACCACACAAATATTCTTACCTTTTTTCTCTTGAATTCCTTCGACGATGTTTTTTACTAAAACTTCTGATTCTACCATTATAAAATGCTGCTAATAAACTTTATAGATTTTTCTGTTACGAAAACCGCAAAGATAGCTAATTAATGTAATCCGATATGCAGCATTTTACATTTATAACTATTTAAGATTTTATTTCTTAAGTATTCGTTTACTTTGCGCCTTGAATTTCAACACAATAACAAAATGAGTATCATTGAAGTCAGCAACATAGAATTTTACGGTTATCATGGTTGTTTTAAAGAAGAACAGATAGTAGGTAATTACTTTAGAGTTGATATTACAGCACATTACGATGCTTCAAAAGCCGTAGAGACTGACAAAATTGCTGATGCTCTAAACTATCAAAAAATTTATTCGCTCACAGCCATCGAAATGGGGATTACCTCGCATTTGCTCGAACATGTGGCCGCACGTATTCTTAATAAGTTGTTCGAAAACTTTGATGAATTGCAATATGCTTCGGTAAAAGTGGCCAAAATTAACCCGCCATTGGGTGGAAAGGTTGGTTCGGTAAGTGTAACCATGGAACGCAAACGTTAGAGTAAAATCTCTCCGATTTCGGCAAGGTTATTTACTGAGTATGTGGCTTTTCGTGCAGGTTCAGCGGGGTTATACCTGAACCAAATCTGATCGATACCAAACATGTTGGCGCCTTCGATGTCGGCTTCGTAATTATCGCCAATCATTATACTTTCGGATTTTCGCGCGTTGGCGTTCATCAATGCCATTTTAAATATCGCTTCCGATGGCTTATTTGCCTGTGCCTGCTCCGAAAGTGTAATGTTTTGAAAAAAACGGCGCAAACCGGTAACCTCAAGTTTATATTGCTGGGCTTCGATAAAGCCGTTCGAAATAATATGCATTTTATAAAAAGGAGCCAGTTGTTCGAGTAGTGCAATGGCACCATCCACAAGTAAATTCTGGTTCGAACATTCTTTTAAAAACATTTCGGCCATTTTGTCGGGTATTTCGGTGTCTTTGATCCCGAATGGTTCAAATGTTAGTCTGAACCTACCGTACTTAACCTCGTCTTTTTTCCTCAAGCCATGTTTATATTCGTCCCACAAGCGCAGGTTGTGCGGTGTATATTCGTGTATAAAGTTTTGGTATGAACCGAACACCGGCCCAAGGTTCAGCCTGCTAAAACAACTACGAAGCGCAAGGTCGGCCGACCGGTCGAAATCGAAAAGCGTATTGTCCAGGTCGAAAAACAGGTGTTTATACTTCCTCGGATACTTCATCGTCCATTTCTTCATCACGTTTTTTACTCATACGCCTACCTTCCACCACCATTACTATTTCGCCACGGGGTGCTGTCGCAGAAAAGTGTGCATGTACCTCGGCGAGCGTGCCGCGTACGACTTCTTCGTGCATTTTGGTGAGTTCGCGTACTACGGCACATTGGCGATCGGCACCAAATACGGCCGACATTTGGTCGAGTGCTTTGAGCAAGCGGTGAGGCGATTCGTAAAATACCATGGTGCGTTGTTCGTTAATGAGCGAACCAAGGTGCTTTTGGCGACCCTTTTTTTGAGGCAAAAAGCCCTCGAATGTAAACCGGTCGAGAGGAAGACCCGAAATAACGGCCGCCGGAATAATGGCTGTGGCACCGGGTAGGCACTCCACATCAATCCCATTACGAATGCATTCGCGTACAAGCAAATAGCCGGGGTCCGAAATGGCCGGTGTACCTGCATCGGTAATTATGGCCAGTTGAGCACCGGCCTGCAAACGCGAAATCAGGCCTGCTAAGGTTTTATGCTCATTAAACATGTGATGGCTGTACAATGGCGTGCCTATTTCGTAATGGTTCAACAGCTTTTTCGATGTGCGGGTGTCCTCGGCTAATACCGATTCAACCGCTTTGAGAATACGAATGGCCCGCAGTGTCATGTCTTCGAGATTGCCCAACGGGGTGGGGACAATATATAGTTTTCCGTGCGACATATTCTTAATTATTGCTATGTAAATCTGCGTTTTACCAAAGTTACTAATTCGTCGAGAACCGATCGGTCGGAATCGGG
Organism: Bacteroidota bacterium; assembly: GCA_003249935.1. Taxonomy (GTDB): domain Bacteria; phylum Bacteroidota; class Bacteroidia; order Bacteroidales; family UBA5342; genus SZUA-561. Next base: position 1,482 of record QKHT01000023.1, on the reverse strand, counting down.
GGCGAGCGTAACATTTCGTTTGAGATAAAACTCGGCTTCTGTGGCACTATTCATGTTGTTAATCGCTTCGAGGGTTTCGTTGAGTCGGTCGGCACTGTTGCCAAACAGGGCCTTTTGAAAGCGAAATTTATCGTTAATACTCAATGCCTTTCGAAGATCGTCGATGCTGGCGTTTTCGAGTTTGTTACTCAGCGACGATGCCGAATTGAACGTATCGGCAAGGGTACGTTTTGGGTGGTTATTCAGCATTTCGCGCAATCTGGCAAAACTGTCTTCGGCAGCGATTTGTGGTTCAGTTTTTGGCTCCACCCTTGGTTCTGCCTTGGGTTCTGCCTTTGGCTCGGGCTGTTTTGGTTTTGGCTGAACCGGCTGTTGAACAGCATACGGCTTTGATGCCGGTATATTTTCGGTATCCGGTATTGATTCTTTCTGTTCGATTTTTTCTTTAGCAGGCTCGGGTGTTTTTGGTATGCCTTCGCCACCAAGTTGTTCCAAACCTTCAATAATGTCATTTGCCTTTCGTATAGCCAGTTTCGACAAAAATGGCGGCAAGGTGCCAAAACTACTAAACCCCTCGATAAGCAGTTGTAGCTCGGCAATATCTTTTTTTAATCGATCTATAATGATGCCGTTTTGCATTATGCTGTTTTAAATTTTATTTCCCACTCCAAAGTTAATTAAACGTTTCGCATGATGATCATATTGCCCGTAGCGGTTCAGCCTAAATATAGCATTTTGGTGAATGCAGCAATAAATATAGTGAAGGACACGCGAAATAGTTGATAAAAGTAATAATTTTATTACAATAGATGGTTAGATTTTAGAGGTTCGTCAAAATAATAGGATAAATGGAAATTGTCCAAAAATGCGGTTCAAAACAAAAAAGGCCATCCTGAACGGACAGCCTTTGGTGCGGAGGGAGGGGGATTCTCCCGAAGGGTTCTCTGTGGTTTAATTGACTTTCCCAAATTTCTAAACTTCTTTTAACCTGCTCTAACCTTGCTAATATTCGTGCTATGGTATGCATGCCCTACGGGCAAATGGCTTACGCATGCAATTTTCAATTGATTGGTTTCGAATAATATTTCCGTGCACCTCTGTGCCTCCTCTGTGTTCTCTGTGGTTTAATTGACTTTCCCAAACTTCTTTTAACCTGCGCCTGCCTTCGCCTGTTCCACCTTTGCGGCCGGCTTTTTTTTATCGCATGAGATAAATCGCGCCTGTACACCGGATGTTAATTTACTGCGCGAGCATTTCATTTTTTCCTGAATGGTTTGAATATTGTTTCTTGTTGCATAGGCAAATCATGCACCGCTAAGGCCCAATCCGGCATTTACCTGTTGCAAAAGCTTTTTGGCGGCCGTAACGCCTTTGTTATTTGAGGTTTGCTTAGCATGAATTACATCAACTTTTTCAGACAGAACCGATAGCTCGTTTATGGGAGCAAGAAAAGGTGCATTGGTATTCACGGTGGCTAAATTT